>JAMORD010000001.1 GCA_027063755.1 bacterium
GACGAAATAATATTCCTGGCATACAAAAACTGAGGGGAGGCCACAGGCCTCCCCTTTTTCTATGGGTGAGCTAGACATGTTTTTTACTTTGGAGGAATAACAATAACCATACGGGTTTTTCTTCCCCACTTCTTAGCACTCTCTTTGCTATGCATAAGTATATCTATGTGATAACCTTTGATTTTTCCACCTGTGTCTACGGCGATGCATGGCTTATTTAGTCCTTGAATAATGAGGACAGAGTAGAGGGGAACTACCCTTGGGTCTACTGCACAGTATGTGATATCGTCAATGTCTTTGATGGCAGAGACCTTAAACAACTTAGCTGTTGTGTTGCAATCACCACTGCAATTGATGCCCCCTGCCGACGGGGCATAGGCTGTAATGGTGAACTTGTTTAGTTTGATATTAGTGGCGTATTTCAGTGTTGGCAGCATGCTTTCCAGATTCATCTGAAGTTTGCTATTTAGCGATGCCACGGTGCTTTGCAAGTATTTGTTTTTAGCCTTCAGTGCCTGAATTTCTTTCTGCAACTGGGCTTTTTCCTGCTCAAGCTCTTTAATTTGTGCTTTGTATGTGTCAATGGTTTTCTGCTGGTCTGCAATGGTTTGCTGCAGCTGTTTGTTTTCCTCTTGTAGGCTTTGCACCTGCATCTTTAAGCTGGCTGTTTCTACCTGAAGCTGTCTAATAGACTGATATAGTGGGGCAGGGTCAATATATTGTGCTGGCTTGCCCGCATCTGCTATAGAATAGTAAAGGGGTGACAATCCTACCATAAAGGTTACAATAATCATGAGCATAAATAATCGTCGCACACTTCTCCGCGCTTTTTCTACATCTATGTTTATATACATAGAGATCCCTCCTTATGCTTTATTTTGTGTCGTGGCATTATAACATGCCATTTTAAGGGGTATTCTATTAAGTGTCAAGTCATGTTGACTGGGGAGGTGTCAAGATTTGAAGAGATTGCTGGGGATAATTATGGTTATAGTGCTACTATTTGTGGCTTGTGGCCCCACCCATGATGTTCTTGCCCCATACACACTGGTGCCATCGGGGGCTTTTAATGTGAAGATGACGCTGGGAGGCGATGAGGCCACCGGTGTATGGAAAAAGTTAACAGGCTGTAGTGACAGTATAAAGTCCATGACTTTGTATATGTCTACGACAACGGTAAATATAGTGTCTGACGAATTCTGGCAAGACCTTGTTTTGGTTGGCACGGCAACAACCGATGTCAATATCATGGTGCCATATACACAGACTGCCTCTCATGTATTTATGGGTAAGCGATTTTTCTATACAACATGTGGCACTATGCTGTGTCTCTCTTCTGATATGCCTTATACGGAGCGAAAGCCTGTAAGTCCCTCACTTGAGTATATGGCCGGTATTCAAACTCCTGATGCTATAGATATACGACTGCAAAGGAATATGCGTTTTACAGGAACAATTTCACTGTCTAACATGACGGCAGATGGGTATTTATATCTCGGTATACCTCTAAGCACGCTAAATAAGAGTGAGTATCACTATGCGTATATACCCGGTGCTGAAGTTAGCATTTCGGCCGATGGTGCCCTACTGAACAATATATATTCCTACTACAAAGGAGTGCTTCTTAAGTATATAGCACTATCTTCTGAAGAGATGGTGTGGCTTGATAGTGCCATAGATATGTTGAAAGATGCATATATACACATAGATGTGTTTGCAGATGGAAATGATTTTCTCCTGTCTGTATATTTCCCAGATGATGTGCCTGCATATGTAGAAAATGCCCTATACTTTGTTCGTCAGCGGTATCCCCGTGTTGACTATATTACATCTTCTCATATGCTTGTCATATCTACTGTAAAAGATATACATACTGCCAGTGCTATTCCCGGCACAATAAATATTCATGTTTCTGATATTGCCACGCTAAAATCAACTGGTCCTGTATCTATCCCCTATATAGGTGAGATATCCGGAGTTGATGCTCATTTATCCTACTTTTCAAAGGACGCCTTGCTTATACATGTATCATTAAAACGATGACAGAATATTAAGCTGGGGATTTTCTTGTATAATATAAGTAGACAAAAATATGTTATAAAAATATACCTATTAGGGGGTGGTGTTGTGCAGGATCGGGTGCCTGTGGCAGACATTATTGTAGATACGGCCAGCAAGAAGATGAAGGCATTTGCCCAGAAGATGAAAGACAAAGACCTTGACAAAATCTTTCTCAGTTTAGCTTGGGTGCTTATGGATATGGGTAAATTTCACTTTGCCGATGCGATAC
>JAMORD010000002.1 GCA_027063755.1 bacterium
CCCATTATTCCCGATGAAGATAAGACGGGTCAATTACTACTTATGAAGAAAAAGATGAGAGAGATACTGAATTACAATCCTGTTGGTGTATGGGTGCCTGAAAGGGTATGGGAACCATATCTTCCTAAGTTTATTGCCGGAGCTGGTTATAAATATGTTGTGCTTGATGATGTGCACTTTCTGTATGCAGGATTAAAAGAAGGAGACCTTACATGGTTTTACGCCACAGAGGACAGTGGAAAGGTTGTTATGGCTTTTCCTGACCTTCAGATACTTAGGTATATGATTCCATTTCATACAGTAGAAGATATAGAACATTATTTCCGCTCATTTAGAGATAAAGATGAAGATGTCATATTGGTGATGGCCGATGATGGTGAGAAATTTGGCGTTTGGCCCGGTACATATAAGCATGTGTATGAAGAAAGATGGCTCCACAGATTCTTTGATATGCTCAGTCGCCTTATAGAAGAAGAGTGGTTTAGCATGATTACCTTTGAAGATGCTGTGAACCAGTTTAAACCAAAAGGCAAGGTATACATGCCGACGGCCTCATATATAGAGATGACAGAATGGGTATTGCCACCAGATATGTCTAAAGAGTTTGAGGCCCTTGTTAAAGAGAGACAAGATATAAAGACATATCTCCGTGGTGGTCATTGGCGCATGTTTTTCTCCAAATACTACGAATCTAATCTTATGAAGTCTCGTATGCTTGAAGCAAGCAATGTTGTTGCTTCTACCGATGATGCCGAAAAAAAAGAATCTGCCAAGATGTATCTCTACAGGGGGCAAACCAACTGCGCATACTGGCACGGTGTCTTTGGCGGGCTATATTTGCCTCACCTCAGAAGGGCTATCTGCGAGAACCTTATTAGGGCAGAAAAAGAGGCGTTGGGAGACATTAGGAAAGTAGAGGTAGTGGAGAAAGACTTTGACAGTGATGGATATCCTGAAATTATTGTTCGTAGACCAGAACTGTTTGCCGCCATAGATACAGAGTATGGTGCTCTAATGGAGCTTGATTTCTATGCAAAGGCAGAGAACCTTATCAATGTTATGGGTAGATATAAGGAAGCATATCATGACAAAGTTTACGAGGCTATCTCTCCCGATGAAGTTGATGGCACCAAGACGATTCATGAAGTTGTTTTAGCCAAAGAAAAGGATCTTGCCCAATATCTTGTATATGATAAATGGCACTACATGGCTTTTCTTGACTTTGATGGTGTTTATGGCCCAGGAGCCTTTTTCAAAGGAGAGGTTAGCACAATGCCCCTTGTTTATAGAACATGGCATCTTGCCGATGTCGGTGCTACATTTGTGTCAGGTACAGGTCAGAAACATATATGCATAATGGGAAATGGTGTAGAGGTTTCATATGACATGAAAAAAGATATTATAGTGCTTGTTCCCATGGCATTTTACGACCCGTCTATAAGTATCAATGTTGACGGTTTGCATCATTCTGTTTCCTCTGTTTTGGAAATTCATAAGTCTTCTCTGTCTGTGGATATACCGTTTCTTGGCATTAGGCATATGCTAACAACAGATGGTGACATCGTTGGCTACTATCCTATATTTACTGTCTCTAATTCAGAGGCTGGTTTTGAGAAAGTATATCAAGGAACAGTCTTTGTTGTAAGAATAAAAAGCGGTAGCATAAAATGGGGGGTGAGTGAAATATGAAAAAATTGTATCTTGCGTTTGTTTGGCATCATCATCAACCGTATTATCGTGATCCCGAGAGAGATTTGTTTATTGTGCCGTGGACACGACTTCACGCTACTAAAGACTACTATACTCTTGCAAGGGATATAGCCCGCTACGATAGGCTACGTATGACAATAAACTTTGTGCCATCTCTACTTCTTCAAATGAAGGAATATACAGAAGACGGCATTGTTGATGAATGGCTTGAGGTTTTGCGTCGCAAGTCTTCAGGTTGGAGTTGGGGCGATAGGAGGTTTATGATAAAGAACTTCTTCCGTGTCAACAAAGATAGAATATTCCCTCTCCTTCCCAGATATGGTGAACTGTGGGGCTATATTGTAGATAGAGGAGAAGATACAGCTCTTCGTGAATGGTCCCTGCAGGAGTTTAGAGATTTGGCTGTGCTTTTCCATATAGCGTGGATAGATCCGGATACATGGGAAGAAATACCTGAGTTAAAGGCTCTTGTAGATAAGGGGAAAGGGTATACCGATGAAGATATTGACAAACTCATAGATATTATCTTTGACATTATGAAAAAGGTTGTTCCTATACATAAACAACT
>JAMORD010000003.1 GCA_027063755.1 bacterium
TCACCTCCCTATCAGTTTTAGCAATCTTTGTATTTCATTGCTACTCAGAGTCAATAAGATTATACCATAAAGATGTGCGAAATATACATCACTTTTAGCAATATATTGGAAGTATTGCTAAAACAGGTTTCATATAATGGAGGAAATAGGTAGAAGCAGAAAATCTCTAAGGGAGTAGGTCTTTACTCCCTTAATCTTTTCACCATAACGGGATACCACAATAGGCTCGCCGAACGCTTTAGCAATCTCTACACTCTTATTTTCTCGTCTAATGGTGCGGCTTTCCTCTAAAGTGTAATAAACAACTATTGGTAAGTATCCCGCAGAAGTTTCAACAATAATATCTATTTCATGATTACCCACAACAGCGTAAAAAACTCTCATGCCTTCTCTTATAAATTTCATAGCTACAACATTTTCCATATACTGCCCTATATCTTCTCTTCCCGGTGGAAGGGTTATTGTTTTCAGCCCTGTATCTATAGAAAAAACTTTAAATGATGCCCTGTATATCTCATCTATTGAAGGAGATAGTTTATTGGCCTTATATATAACAAACATATCCTCAAGATACGAAATATAGTCTATGATTGTATCTTTTGACACTTTACCAAATACAGACTTTGCCTGTCCAAGTAGCCTATTGACACTAACAACCGTACCACTTTGGGACAATAACTTCAAAGCAACATATCTTGCAAGCGTAGGCTTCCTAATAGAAAATATAGATACCAAATCGCGATAGACAATACCTTCAAGATAGTCACTCAATATTTTCCTTTTAACAACATCACTGTTTCCATAGAGCCATATCTCTGGAAATCCACCCCATTTGATATACATGTCCAGTAAATGTTCAACCTCATCTTTTTGCCTAAAGGACATAACCGCCGTAGAATCTATACCCCTCCAGGACAATACCTCAGAAAAAGATAAAGGATAAACATTAACAGTATAAACTCTACCACTGAGAGCAGTATGGACTGCTCCTTTAACACCAAGAGATAGAGAACCAGTGATAAAAACCCTACATCCTTCCCTTTCAACAAGCCTTCTAACAAACCTTTCATATTCCTCAACCTCAAATATCTCATCAAGAAACATATAACAAGTATCAACATTTCCTGACAGTTCCCTATATGCAGAGAGCACATCGGCGAAATGCTCCGACTTAAATCCAACAAGTCTATCATCTGCAAAGTTTAAATATACCGTATTTTTACGGGGTACTCCCTTGCTTTCAAGCAAAGCCGTCAACCTATATAGCAAAGATGTTTTACCCACCCTTCGTGCTCCAACAAGAGCAACAACCTTGGGGAGGTCAAGGGGAATAAACTTTTCAACTTCTCTCTCCTTTACATACGATATATCCGATTGCCACCACTCAAGTATTAAACTTTTTATAATGTCTTTCATAACAATCCCCCTCAAACTGATCTACTATATTCTACCATATATAGCACAATCTGGTCTATTATAATAGACCAGATAACACACAAATTGGTCTACCATAGTAGACCAATTTATATACAAGCAACTCTCCCCCTACAATGTGTATCACACACAGGACACTTTTTGGGGATTTTGTATCACATACAGGACAAACTTGGGAAAAAGAGTGTTTTACTAAGTATAGATATTGCTAATCCCACATGAAAAGATTGTATATAAGTTCACATCAAACCCAAATAGAAAAGGCGGGCATAAGCCCGCCACAAACAACTTTTACTAACAACAACTATCAACTACTGCTTGTCTATCTTCCACTTATCGGCATTCTCAAGGCTTTTTATCTCAGAAGTAATATCAGACAACATATCTTCGTCTATATTCCCCTCTATTACCAATCTAAGATTAACCTTCGCATCTGGAATATCATATAGAACCTTATTGATAATACTTCTAATACGAGAAACATATGATATATCCCATTCATTTTTACCGTTGATATCAATTTCAATGGCAATAGTCCTGTATATCTTCTTTTCGCTACCTCCTGATTCAATTAACTCTTCTTCTCTTCTTTCGGGTTTATGGAAAATATCATCGGGGATATCTTCATCAGTGTCTTTCTCCTCATCGCTACTTGGAGCAACCATTTCTTCACCATGCTCTTCTTTTCCTTCTACGCACTTCTCGGGTAAAATAACATAATCTTCCTCTGCAACATCAACGGTATCAGAGCACGATTTCCACATATCTCCCACCTTTTCAAATGCAATCTTAAAAATACCTTCTCTCACACCTCTGAGCACACTATCTCTAA
>JAMORD010000004.1 GCA_027063755.1 bacterium
ATCTGGTGTTGTTTCAGGTCTAACAAGAATAACCTTCTTACCCTGCTCTGCCAGCTTAACGGCCTCTTCAGTATCAAATACAACAGAACCGGTAGCAGCACCGGGAGAGGCAGGAAGACCTTTAGCAATAAGTGTCTTCTCTGCAGATGGATCAATTCTCTTGTGAAGCAGTGTCTCAATCTGCTCAGGTGTAACCCTCATAATGGCCTCTTCTTTGGTAATAAGCCCCTCTTTTACCATATCTACAGCAATTTTCACAGCAGCAGCTGCCGTTCTCTTACCGGTTCTTGTCTGAAGCATATAAAGTTTACCCTTTTCAATGGTAAACTCCATATCCTGCATATCACGATAGTGCTTCTCTAGAATCTCGGCAACCCTTACAAGCTCATCATATGCCTGTGGAATATCGTTCTTAAGCTCCTTAACAGGCTTTGGTGTTCTAATACCGGCAACAACATCCTCACCCTGTGCATTGACAAGATACTCACCATAAAGCTCTTTCTCACCGGTAGATGGATTTCTTGTGAATGCAACACCTGTTGCAGAGTCATCGCCCATATTACCAAAGACCATCTTCACGATATTAACAGCAGTTCCCATATCATCGGGAATGTTATTAATCTTACGGTAGAGGATAGCCCTCTCATTATTCCAGGAACGGAAAACGGCATCTACAGCCATAATAAGCTGTTTCCATACATCCTGTGGAAAGTCTTCTCCAAGCTGCTCCTTATAAATCTCCTTAGAGCGCTCGGCAAGCTCTTTCATACCTTCAGCAGGCACATCGGCATCGGTCTTAGCACCATATTTTTTCTTGATCTCCTCAAGAGCTTCCTCAAATAGCTGCCTATCTACACCACGAACAACATCGGAGAACATCATAATAAAACGACGATAAGAATCATATGCAAATCTCTCGTTATTTGTCTGCTTAGCAAGACCTTTAACGGTCTCATCATTGAGACCAAGGTTGAGAATGGTATCCATCATACCGGGCATGGATATAGGTGCACCAGAACGAACAGATACAAGAAGAGGATTTTCAGGATCGCCAAACTTGGCACCGGCCTCTTTCTCCAGTCTATGCATGGCCTCTACAATCTCCTCTTCAAGGCCATCAGGAAGCCTGCCACCTACAGCATAATACTCGCGGCAAACCTCTGTAGTAATTGTGAAACCGGGGGGAACAGGAAGACCTATTCTTTTCATTTCGGCAAGGTTGGCTCCCTTACCACCCAGCAGTTGTTTCATTTCTGCGCTACCTTCATCAAAGAAGTAAATCCTTTTCTTCTCCATGTAGTTCACCTCCTATTTATACTATGGTCCAGTCTTTATTTTATGATATTTGGCAAAATTTGGTAGAGGTTTTTTGCAAATGCTAAGTAAAATATGCAAAATGCATTTCATATATATAGTGATAAAATATCCCCAAGGAGAGGATGTGTATGCAGAAACAAGAAAGAGGTTTTACCCTAATAGAACTTTTGGTTTCTATCATCATCCTTGGTGTATTGGTTAGCCTCATGATACCTGTCATCAATATGTCTATGAGTAGTGGCACCAACACATCTGTGCTGAGATATCAAACAGAAACACTTCAGTGGTATAGAGAAATGGCCAAAGCTAAAGCAATAGCATTGGCTACACTCTCTAACGAGCAAGAAAACACTGCCGTTGGTCAGGTTAATATAGAGTATGAAAAGAAATACATCGGTGACAGTCCATATATTGAGGTAAAACCTTCTATAGCAGGATGGCTACCTATATTCTTGGTAGCTCCAATACATACTAATGTCACAACAAAGGGCATATATGTGAAAATTACCTCACCAGAAGATGGCACTAAAGTCAATCCCGGAGACAATGTCAATATTGTGGTAGAGGCCTTTTATGTAGAAAATGGGGGAAAAGCTCCCGTTGACTATGTGGCAATTCTTGTAAACGGTGCAACCGAAGGTTATGCAAGTCTTGTTAGCGATCATACATATTCTTATACATATTCTGTGCCGACAACTGCCAGTGGTAGTATAGAGATAACAGCTGTTGCCAAGAAAGACTCACTATCTGCCGGAGACACAATTACACTGTTTATCAATGAGCCTACAGAACTTATTGTTGATATCACATCGCCCCTTGATGGAACAACATACAGTCCTGGAGAGAATATAAATGTTGTAGTAGAGTCATATCTTCTTGTAGGCACCAGCAGGCAAGGAGTTCAGCCCACTGTAGATATAAACGGTGTATCATGCGGAAATCCCA
>JAMORD010000005.1 GCA_027063755.1 bacterium
TAAATGTGCCTCCCACCTTTTTGGCATACAGATAGTTAAATAGTGCCGTTCTGGCACCTCCAACATGTAAGTATCCTGTGGGAGATGGTGCAAATCTTAACCTCTCCACTTCAATCCCTCCTTACAAATTTTGTTTACCACTATTATAATGGTTGTAGAGGTGATGGCGGTGAAAGATGACAAACTTTATCGTACATATATGCTGCTCTTGTGGGAAGTGTTAGAAGATAAGATTGGTAAGAAACAGGCCGACCTTGTAATGGGTAAGATATATAACAAGTTTACTGCTACAGGAAAAAAAGATATAAGAAATATTGCCTATGAAGTATTGAAAGAAGATTTGGGAAATGAAGGGGTAGATATTATAGATGAGGTTGATAGAGAGTTTGAACAGATAAAGAAGAAAATATCATCTGTGCAAAAGACAGGGCTGGCCATCACCGTTGCCCTGATATTCCTCGTGGGCTTTTCTGTAACTATAAAGGCATTGAATTTTCTCACGATACCACTTATTGTCATTCTCCTATTTTTACCCGTTATTCTCATGATATATACCCAGAGGACATTGTCGGCAGTTTTGGTCAGGAGGAAAAATAAGGAGTGAAATATGTAACATGTTCCCGCAACTGCTTTGATGGGTGCCAGTTTTTTTATAAGGACGATATTCTTGTTCCTCGGAAAGACCATCCCGGTACCGATGGTATTACATGTCCGAAATCTCGGTTTCTCTTAGATACCCCGAAGCACAAAGGTAGAATTACTAAGCCCCTTTTGAAAATCAGAGGTACATTGCAAGCGGTGTCTCTTGATGAGGCACTGAATATAATGGCAAGACAGATAGAAAGACATGCCCGCACCATACGCATAGACTACTCTGGCAACATGATGCTCCTGTCTCGCCGTTTTCATCATAGGCTCTTTCATGTGCTTGGTGCCCCCGATGTAAGGTGGGATATATGTGCCGAGGCTGGTTCTGAGGGGCTGAGACAGTCTTGGGAGATAGGCTATGGCATGGATATTGAAGACATGAAAGGGGCAGACCTCGTTATTATCTGGGGTGCCAATGTAGAACAGACATCTATTCATGCCTTTACATATGCTTTGCAGACAAAACGGGCAGGTGGCAAGGTTTTTGTTGTAGATGTGCTCCGCAGTGAAACGGCAAGGCATTTTGAACTTGTCAGGGTAAACCCCGGTGGAGATGTAGCACTGGCTCTTCAGATAATGCTTGTGCTAAAAGATGAGGGCTACCATGTGCCTATAGATATCCCCCTGTCTGCAGATGAGCTTGCGAGTATCTCAGGCCTCTTCTATAACGATGTCAGAAAGCTGGCTCATGCCATGAAAAATGCCAAGAAGCCGTTTATCTTTATGGGATATGGTTTCCAGAGAAGGAAAGGCGGTGGCATGGCTGTTAGGCTTATCTCACTCCTTCCATACATTACCCATGAACAGCCACTCTTTTACTACGATAGGCCAGCTTACGGTATAGACACAGATTATGTTAGTGGAAAGCATCTTGCCACCGGTGATGTGTTTAGTCTAACCCAGATGGCAGAGCATATAAAGGATATGGAAGATACCGTGTTTGTCATAATGAATGCCAATCCTGTAAATACCTTGCCTAAAGGACATATTATAGCCGATGTGTTGGAAAGACCTTCCAATTTTACCATCGTTCACGACCTCTTTATGACGGATACGGCACGGCATGCCGACCTTATTATTCCCGCCGCTGCATCTGTAGAATATGACGATGTCATGATATCTTATGGCCATAGGTATGTGGGGCTAAACAACAAAATATATTCTCCACCAGAGCATGTTATAAACAATATGGACTTGGCAAGGGAGATAGCCCGTAGGTTAGGGTTTACCCAGGCAGAGCTGTATGAAGAAGACTGGCATGTTATAGAGTATGTGCTGAAAAGAGCCGGTGTTGATATAGATATGCTTATGGAAAAAGGTTATGCACCGCTACCGGATATTCCCACGAGGAAAGAGCCAGCCTTTCCACAGTGGTGTGAGATAGAAAAGTATCTTAGGCCTGAATCAAATAGGGAAAAGTTTATGTTTCTAACACCATCATACAAATACCGTATACACTCACAGTACTGGGTGTTTAAACAGACAGAAGACGAGGTTTTTATCTCTCCTGATGATGCAGAGGCACTGGGTATTGAAGATGGGGACAAGGTCTTGCTAAAAAACGAAAACGGGCAGGTGGTGGCTACTGCCAGCATATCAGGTGAT
>JAMORD010000006.1 GCA_027063755.1 bacterium
TTAAACAGTATGAGGCCTATCTTGAGGCCGAGTTGAGACTTGTTAGGGAGAGACTTGCTCAGCTTGAGGGCAGAGTACCTCCTGCACCGCCTGCTGAGCCTGGAGTATGATTAGATAATTAAAGGGAGGTGAGTAGTATGCCTTATGGAGATTGCACAGGACCAGATGGACTCGGTCCCATGTGGGCAAGGGGAGGATATGGTTATCCTGCTACACCTGTAAACTATGCTGGATATAGAAGACCTTATGGATGGTTTGCCCCATACTACAATTGGGGTTATGCGCTTGGTCGTGGACTTGGTAGATGGCTTGGTGGTTTCTTTGGTGGATACGGCTGGGGTCGCGGTAGAGGCCGTGGTGGCTGGGGCCGTGGTCGCGGATACGGCATGGGCTATGGCATGGGATATGGCCGTGGCTGGGGCCGTGGAGGTAGAAGAGGCTTCGGCGGTAGAGGACGCGGAGGCCGTGGCGGACGCGGTTGGGGCCGCGGAGGCTGGGGCTGGTAATAGCCTCTGCAGTTTGTAGTTAAAGGGGGCCCCAGGCCCCCTTTCTTTTTTTACTGGATGTGTGAAATATGATTATTCTTTTCATATGAATGGTGTATACACTTTTTATATATGTGGTATACTTGAAAGTGTGAAGATATATAAACTTTTTGGGAGGTGGTTAGTATGATCGTAATACTGTCTGAAGGTCCAGATATCAATAGCCCCGTGGCAAGCAGATTTGCCCGTGCTCCATATATAGGTTGGGTTCAGCCCGATGGTTCTGTTCAGTTTGAGCCCAATCCAGTGCTGAACGAAGCCCACGGTGCTGGTCCGAGGTTTGTCATGATGCTTTCGGAGGCCGGTGTTACCGATGTTATATCTGGTGCGGTACCCGGTACAAATGCCATGACAGCGCTTATGGAAGTAGGTATTAATATGTGGGATGCTGCAGGCATGACAGTGGCCCAGGCCCTTGATGCTTTTAGAAATGGTGCCCTTCAGCCTACACCAGTAGCCGGTCGTCCCGGTGGAGGTATGGGTCCTGGTATGGGCGGAGGTTTTGGCGGCGGCTTCGGCGGTGGATTTGGCGGAGGCCGTGGCATGGGTAGAGGCATGGGCGGCGGTTATGGCCGTGGTATGGGAGGTGGCCGCGGAATGGGCGGCGGCCGAGGATTTGGTGGCGGTCGTGGCATGGGCCGTGGTAGAGGCGGTGGTTTTGGAGGTGGCAGAGGTGGCTGGTAATGTCTGCATCTTTGCCACCTCTCCCTCTGAAAATGCTCAGATCTTTAAAGGTTTTTGTAAGGTGCCTTTTATTGGATTTGTAGAGGGCGATGATATTGTGTGGATAGAGAATCCCTTTGTAGAAGATAGCGGTGTTGCCTCTATATTTCTAAAATTTTTGCTTGATAAGGGAATTACAGAAATCATTGCTGGTGATGCTCCCGGAGCCGGTGTGTTTCCTATTTTGGAACGAGCAGGTATCAATGCTTATAAATATGAAGGCACAGTAAAAGATGCTATAAATGCCTATAAAAGTGGAAAACTTACACCTGTTAAAGACGGATTTCCCAGAGGTGATTGCAGATAACGGAAAGGTGGTGAAGCCCTGTGTATATCGCTGTTATCAGTGGAAAGGGTGGCACAGGTAAGACGACAGTATCTGTCAATCTTGCATATGTTGCCAGTCAGCATGAGCCAGTTTATCTTGTAGACCTTGATGCGGAAGAACCTAACGGACATTTGTTTTTCAAAGATAAGATACAGTGGCAGGGGGAAGAGATAGTGTATAAGAAACTGCCCCGTGTTAACTTAGACATATGCACTTTCTGCGGTGAGTGCCAAAGGGCTTGCCAGAAAGGTGCCATTGTTGTTGGTAAAAAGACTGTAATGGTATTTGATAATCTCTGTCACGGATGTATGCTGTGTCAGTATGTGTGTCCCGAAAAGGGGGCCATTACAGAGGAGTTAAAACCCATTGGTTATGTCAGATGGGGAAAAATCTCTGATACCCTTGATTACTATATGGGGCTTATGAATGTTGGTGAGTTGTCTGCTACACCTGTTGTACGTGAGGCAAAACACAAGGTACCCGGTGATAGGCTTATTATTGCCGATGGTGCTCCCGGTGCCTCATGTCCTGTTGTTGAGGCCATAGATGGGGCAGACTATGTCATATTGGTAACAGAACCAACACCGTTTGGCCTTCACGACCTTGAGGTAGCTCACGATATTGTGCGGGAGTTGGGGCTTCGTGCCGGTGTTATCATCAACAGAGATGATAAAGATAGGCCGTTTGAGCCTCTTGAAAACTTTATAAGAGATAGAAAGCTTCCAGTGCTTGCCCGTATACCATTTAGCAGGGATATTGCCAGCGTTTATTCCCGTGGGGGCATCCTTGCAGAGCATCTTCCATTTGTCAGGGAGATATTTGAGGATGTCTACCAGAAGGTGGTGAAGCAGAGATGATACAGATAGCCGTTATCAGCGGAAAAGGTGGCACAGGCAAGACAACACTGACAGGTTCTTTGGCCTCATACTTTAAAGGGAGAATAGCCGTAGATGGCGATGTTGATGCCTCTAACCTCTATATGCTCTTTGACCCTGAAATGAAAGAGAAGCATGATTATGTGGCGTCTAAAAAGGCCGTTATCAACAATGAGGGTTGTATAAAGTGTGGTATCTGTAAAGATGTGTGTATTTTTGATGCCGTGCGTATAGATAAAGATGGCAACTATTACATTAATACCTTTGCATGTGAAGGGTGTGCCTATTGCTTTTATGCATGTCCTGTTAAGGTGATTGACATGTACGATGAAAAATCCGGTGAATACTACTGGGGCGATTCTGAGCGTGGTCCAGTTGCCTATGCAAGGCTCTTTCCCGGTGAGGAGACCAGCGGTGGTCTTGTAGCCGAGGTGAGGCGTATTGCACTTCAAAAGGCCCTTGAAAATCCAAAAAAGCCTTCTATTATCATAGATGGAGCCCCCGGTGTGGCATGTCCTGCCACATCGTCTATCACCGGCACAAACTATGTTGTTGTCGTTACAGAGCCAACAGTGTCTGGTCTTCATGACCTTGTGAGGGCCGCAGAGATGATAAACCACTTTGGTATACCATTTGGCGTTGTTGTCAATAAATATGATCTGTCTGAAGAGAAGACTGCCGAGATAGAAAACTGGTGCCGTGAAAACGGGGTAGATTTTCTTGGCAAAATACCGTTTGACCCCAAGGTGGTGGAGGCCACCCGTCTGGCAAAGCCTATTATAGAGGCGTTTCCCGACAGTCCATCGGCAAAGGCCATAATGAATATCATTAAAACTATAGAAGAAAAATTCCAGATATAGTGGGGAGGGTAACCTCCCCGTTTTTCATTGGAGGTGTTATCTGTGGAAGCGAAATACAAGTATGTCTTCGGTCCAGTTCCTTCTCGCAGACTGGGACAGAGTCTTGGTATTAGCCCTATTCCACCAAAAACATGTAACTACTCATGTGTTTACTGTCAACTGGGACGAACAAAGACATTTACCAATACACGGCAGATGTTTTTTCCACCGGAAGAGATCTCTGCAGAAATCAAAGATGCCCTTTCTAAGTATACCGATGTAGACTTTATTACATTTGTAGGCGAGGGAGAGCCTACACTGTATCTTGGTATAGGTGATGTTATACGCATGATAAGAGACTATACACCTCTTCCTTTGTCTGTGATTACCAATGGTGCCCTTTTATATGACAAAGATGTGAGAAGAGACCTAAAACCTGTATCTGTTCTGATGCCAACATTTGATGCACCCGATGAGGATACATGGAGGCGCATAAACAGACCGCACATAGACCTGAAATTTGACAGGGTGCTTGACGGTCTGTTTTCTATGAAAGAAGAGATGGATGGCGAGATGTGGCTGGAGGTTATGCTTGTAAAGGGTATAAATGATGACGAGGATACCCTTTATAGGATGAAAGAGGTTATAGATAGGCTAAAACCCCACAGGGTATATATCAATGTACCGATTAGACCACCGGCTGAAAAGTGGGTGGAGATGCCCGACAAAGAAACGCTGGAAAGGGCTACAGAGATACTGGGTGCTATACCTCTGGGTAGCATGGAGGAGGGCACATTCTATGTTTCTGGGAATGATCCTATAGAAGGTATACTTCGGATCATTAAAAGACACCCCATGAGGGAGGAACAGATACGCAAGGTGGCAGAATGCAAAGGGTGGGATGCAGAGAAACTTCTGAAGGACCTTGCCTCCCGAGACGATGTTGAGATATTACAGGCACATGGAACAAAATTCTACCGCTACAAGGTGTGGAGGGTATAATAAAAGCATAAGGCTGAATATCTTTTAAAGGGAGGAGGTCTTACCTGATGTGGTATTTTGTTGTAGCTATTTTATTTTTTGCTCTTGGTTTTGCAACGGCTTATCTTATCAATTGGAAGCTGTTAAAAGATGTTTCCCGTGCTAAAAAGGTTTTAGAGGATAACAGAGATGTATATGAGGCTCATATAGCCAATTATGAGGGAGACACTCTTTCAAGATTTATACAGGCTTTAAAAGACCTTCATAGTGAGGTACAGATGCTGAAAAGCAGGGTTCAGGGGATTTCTTCGTCCATCAGTGATACATCTGAGGCTCTGGGTATGCAGAGAGAGAGCCTGAGAAAGGCTATGGAGCTTATTGAGGAGTCATCAAGAGTGGTATCCGATTCGCTGGGTAATGTAGAGAGCATATCTTCACAACTTGATGTAGCGGCACAGTCTTTAGCCAATAGTGTTGAAGTATTATCCCAAACTATCAGCACAATAGAAGTTTCTACAACAGACGCAGAACATAGTCTTGAGCATGTTGAAGCGTCTATTGGTAAGGAAGTAGAAAATATACATTCTGATTCTCGCAGACTTAAAGAGCTGGAGCGGGCCGTTGGTGATATAGAAAATATTACGAGTCAAATTGAGTATATTGCAAATAAGACAAAGTTGCTTTCACTCAATGCCTCTATAGAGGCGGCCCGTGCCGGAGAGGCAGGTAAAGGCTTTTCTGTGGTTGCCATGGAGATAAGAACCCTTGCAGATAGTTCCCGTGGGGCAGCTGAAGAGGTAAGGCAAACGGTGAAAAACCTTGTTGATCTTATTCATGAGGCCTACGATAGCAGCATTACCCGTGTTGAAGATGTGAAAAAACTTCAGAAACTGGTGGCTGAGACCAACAATAAGGTGCGTGTGATTATGGATGCCATAGAGAAAGTTGATATTATGGGCTCTGACCTTGCTGCCGTATCAGAAGAGCTGTCAGCTTCGGTAACAGAGGTGTCTGACTCTATAAAGCGCATTGCTTCTACTATGGATAGGCTTGTTGAGTCTATTAAAGAGATGGCTTATGTTGAAAATGAAATAGAGCGTATAGATAAATCTATAGAAAACCTACTTGAGAATGTGCAGTGAGCTATTTGGTATAGGGTAATAGGGGAGATGGCATGCCATCTCCCTTTTTCGTTTTTGTAAACTGTCATGTAATAAAATATTTATAGATAATCTTATCTGTTAGGGGGTGCGGGGGATGTGGTATTTGGTGATACTGGTGCTCGGTATTGTTGTGGGGTATGCTATTCGGTATATGCAATGTCTTCCCAGACAGCGTGAGCTAGATAAACTTCGGGAGCTGACCCTTAGTGGAAGGGTGCTTACCGATGAAGAGGTTGAAAAATATGTTCGCACACAAGAATGGGTAAAACATCTTTTGGTGATACTAAAAGAGCTCCGGAATACAATTGATAAGTTAGAGAATGCCATTAGGGAGACAACAAGTAAAGTTAAAGGTGCGGCCGATGCCCTGGAGATGCAGAGAGATAAGCTGAGAAATGCCATTACCGATGTGGAGAAATCATCGGAGGTTATTAACGAAGCTTTGCAGGGTGTAGATTCTATATCTAAACAGTTGGAGATTGCTGCCAATGATTTGGCTGTTAGCACGGAGAAACTCTCATCGGCCATAGGTCAGATAGAGGATTCTACAGCAGAGGCAGAGAGGGGACTGGGCGATGTAGAGAAGGTTATGAATAAGGAGATGGAGCATGTTCGTGAAGATAGAGATAGGCTGAAACATCTGGAATCGGTGATATTCAGTATAGGTACCATAACCGATCAGATAGAAAAGATAGCAAAAAAGACAAAGCTGCTTTCACTCAATGCCTCTATAGAGGCTGCCCGTGCCGGTGAAGCGGGAAAGGGATTTGCCGTTGTGGCTATGGAGATAAGGAATCTGGCCGATAGTTCCCGTGAAGCTGCGGAAGATGTAAGAGAAACGGTATCTGATCTTATAACCCTTATCAAGGAAGCCTATTCTCAAAGTGAAGAGCGGGTTGTTGATATGGAGGCTCTTGAAAAACTTCTTCACATCACTAACGACAAGGTGCGAAGTATTATGGATGCTATTGAAAGTATCAATGTTATGGGAGAAGACCTTGCCGCTGTTTCAGAAGAGCTGGCGGCGTCTACATCTCAGGTGGCTGAATCCATAGAGAGTATTACCATGAGTATGGATACCCTCAATGGTGCCATACACCATATGGCATCACTGGAGAGGGAGCTGGCACAGCTGAGGCAGGAGATAGATGAAGCTCTGAAGGTTTTGCAGATGGAGTAGGTAGTATAGTGTTTCAAGGTGAGAGGGTATCTATCTTTGTTGGTATCCAGTAGTATGGAATGAGTATCTTTGTGGTTGTTTGAGGTTTTTAGATAGAAAACACTCCGAAGATAAGCGCCATAAGGGATACTATATTTCTTGCTTGGTATTATTTTTTCTTTTTCATGCTGTTCATATTCCTTAATGTGTTAATGACAAGCTTGGCGGCAAGTGTAAGGGGATAGAAGATATACATATGGCCTTCTTGTTCTTCGCCGTCTATCCACACTGTAAATTGGACAGAGGCCACTTTTCCCTTCATGTTTTTCTTGATATCTTCAAGCATGTCTTCGGTAAGCCCGTTTTCCAGTAGAAGGAAAGTGGGAGTAGTAATATCTACAAAGGCACCTGTTAGTTCGGAAAGGGCCCTTGCAGCGGCACCCATCATTTGATTCATGGCCTCCATAAGTGCAGATGACGCCAAGTCATCAAGCTCTGTTACTTCCATGCCCATGGGGGCAAGCATGAGATTGGCTATTTTGATAGCCATGCCCTCTCTCAGTGTCATGAGAGAAGAGCCTGTAATATCACCCTTGTAGTTAACAGATATGAGTATTTTCATGTCACCTGGGTTTTCTACAACAGGTTTATCGCCAAGCCATACCTTGGGGGATGTAAACTGAATTTTTCTGCCTGTAAGCTCCGATAGCGAGATAGAGGCAGCACCCATGGCAATACTACCAATTTCGCCCAGCATGGACATCAGGGCATCGCTATTGACTGCACTCTCTTCAGGCATTTTTATCACCTATCTTTATGTTCACTCATCACTTTATTATATCCTATATACCTTGCAACGAAAAAACCCACCGCCTCTGGCGGTGGGCCATGTTACCCCCATTGTCTACTTACTCTTTGGGCTCAACGATGAACTTGATTGCTGTGCGCTCCTCCTCACCGATCTTGACATCGGTGAACCCGGGGATGCACACGAGGTCAATACCATTTGGTGCGAGATAACCTCTTGCGATAGCGATTGCCTTAACAGCCTGGTTTACAGCACCAGCACCAATTGCCTGCAGCTCGGCCTCACCGCTCTTACGAATAACCTCGGCGAGTGCACCGGCAGCCTTCTTAGGGTCAGTCTTAGCAGAGATCTTCAGAACTTCCATCACTTGATCCCCTCCTTTTCTAATGGGTTTTTACCCAAGATTTATTATACCATTTATCTTTTTCTTCCAATATGGGTGAAGAAGCGCAAAGTGTCCACTTTTGTTTCTATGCAGTATACCAACGGAGACAAGTTTTTCTATGAAGTCTAACTTTTTTATCTTGGGGTATTTGAGCCTTATCAGTTTTTTAGGTGCTACTACTTCACCTTCGGTGGCTACAACCTTTAAGAGGAAGAGTGCCGGTTCTGGTAAGCTGTTTATAAGGTTTTGCCACGCTGTGTCAATGCCCGATTCCCATATGTCTCTTGCAAATTCTGGGTTTCGCACCTTGTTTCTGATGTATAGGGCTATTTCCAGCCATGTGCGTTTACCATTAGGTTTTTTGGCTGGTGCCTTGAGTATCTCTTCCACCATATACCGTGCAGCATCGGGACTATGGGCACCAAGGTTGATATCTCCATGTTTGTCAAGCATTAGGGTTATTGTTGTATCACTGGGTTTAATGCCACCGATATGCACATCGTACATGTCCTTATCGGCAAACAAGAGCACAGGAGTGTCAGTTGCCAGTGCCAGTTTCTCAATGTCTTCTGCTTCTATATGAATATTACCCTTTAGTTTGATAAACCAGAAAGGCCTCGGCAGTGTGCGTATAAGGAGATAAGCAAGTGCGGTTTTCCCCGTGCCGGTGGCTCCTCCTATTGTCAGTCTGCCCTTTCTGATAAACCTGTCTTTGATATCGTCAAAGTCAAATGTATGCACAAGGTGGCTGCTGCGATGAACAGGGATGTAATCAATGGCCGGCGATATCATCTTCTTGTTGGTAATGAGATAGATGTCTGCAAGTTCTGTTTCTGGTAAACCATCTACCTCTCTGTAGTTCCAGCCCATGCTACGGGCCAATACTTCTCTCATATGTACATCTTCTACATTGGTTTTAAGCCAATATGAAAATGCGTCCCTAATAATTTCTTTCATATCTATCACCTCTTCTATTAATATATACCTTGTGGGGGTGATATTGTATGTTGCCACTTGTGGGAGCAGGTGAAATGGCATTGCAAGATGCACTGGTGCAGGAATCTCTTGGTATTCCCGGCTCAGTGCTTATGGAGAGTGCCGGCAGAAGTGTAGGTGAGTTCATACTGACAACGCTGGATCCAGCAGAAGTTACTGTTCTCGTTGGTCCGGGTAATAATGGTGGTGATGGCTATGCCGTTGCCAGATATTTACTGTCGTGGAATATACCGGTAAAGGTATATGCAGCAGAGCCTAAATCTCGGCTTGCCATTATGCAGAGGCGACTATTTACCCGTTCAGGAGGTAAGGTATTTCCTCTGAAGGATGTCTTTGCTGTTGACAGTATGGATGTTGTTGTTGATGCCCTATTTGGTGTGGGGTTAAAGAGGCCTCTTGATGGTATATATGCAGATGTTGTTAGCTATATGTCTGAAGTATCGTCCCGTGTTAGGGTTGCTGTTGATATGCCATCGGGACTTTCTGCAGATACAGGTATGCCTATGGGAAGTGTTTTTCCGGCTGACTATACCATTACATTTGGACTACCTAAACTGGGTTTGTTTCTTGAGCCTGGCTTTATGTTTTCTGGCAAGATAAGGGTAGATTCTATTGGTGTGCCCTTGTCTGTGTGGCTCTCAAGCATATCCGTGAAACATTGGGCTGTGGTCAAAGAGGATGTTCAAGTGGCATTGGCATCGCTAACATCTCCCAGCCATAAGGGAGAGGCCGGAAGGTTGCTTATTGTTGGAGGTGGAGATATCTACAGCGGCGCACCGCTCATGGCAGCCCTCGGTGCTATGGCCATGAGAACAGGTCTAATATATGTAGCCGTGCCAGACAAGATAAAGCCGTATGTAGCAGGAAAGTATCCAGAACTTATTGTAATAGGTTGGAATGAGTTTGATACAGAACTGTTGGAGAAAGTTGATGCCATTGTTGTAGGACCTGGTATGGCACAGCTGCCACCATTTATAGACAACATCTTAGATGTGCCAGTACCCCGTGTTGTTGATGCCTCTGCTATACGGAGGGATATTCTTATAGGCATGAAGGGTAGTTATGTTATTACCCCTCATCCCGGTGAAGCGGCGCGGTTGCTCGGCACCGATGTAGAAAAGGTGAAAAACAATAGACTTCGCACGACACTGGAGCTTCTCAACTATGCCCCTGTTGTTGTTTTAAAAGGCAGACGTACCATTACAGCTTCAGGTTCTGTCAGGTGGATAAATACATCGGGCAATGATCTCCTTGCTATTGGTGGTTCCGGTGATGTTTTGTCTGGCATAATAGGAGGCTTAATAGCCAGAGGACTTGATATTGCTACATCCTCATGGGCCGGTGTCTATATACATGGCTGGTGGGCAGATTATATGAAAGACAATGGTGGTATGTTACTACCTCACAAGGTTATAGATATAGATTTCTTTACAGAGCTTTTTAAAAGATCATCCTAATAATCCAATAGAATATGGGGATAAGCACAAGGCTTGCCACAGTGGTCAGGGTGACCGCTGCGGCGGCCTTTCTACTGTCAAGGTGTGCCCCTGATGCATATATAACACTGGCCATCATCACAGGCATAGTTGACTGAAACATAATAGCCATGGAGGCCATGTGGCTAAGCTGAATCATGCCCGGAATGAGAGGAAGCAGATAGAGGGCGGTGAGTACAACTCCCAGGTGAATGACAGGTGTGATGACAAATTTGCCCACGAAGGTTAAGAATATAAACCGAATATACTGAATAATACCTGTGAAGTTTGTGATAAGTCCCAGACTGAGCATAATGAGTGGACTTGATGTCTTGCCAACGGTTTCCGCTATTGAGATAACAATATCCCACCCAGAGGCCCATGATGACGGGGTTAGGGGTATGATGAATCTCAGAAGAAAGCCGATGATAAAACCTATCAGTGGGGGGGATAGGATCTTTTTCTTCTTGCCCTTGCCTCCCAGTGTAGGGTATATGATGGTGAGAAATGTTGTTGTCTGAGTAATGTTGTATGCCACGGCATATGTTAGTGCTGAAACTCCAAGCAGACTTTCTACTATAGGGTAGCCCATATATGCCGTATTTCCCATGATTGCGGTAATTTCTAATAGTTTTTCTTCATCGTGGGGTACAAGGCCCGAAAACAGAAACTTGATAACACCCCATGTCAAGAGAATGGATATAAAGGCAATGATGGGAACCAGCCACATATCTTTGGGAATGTTGGCCGTATATGAGACATATAGCAGAAGTAGTGGGAGTGTAATGTTGTAAACAATCTTTGTAAGTCTATCTCCATCTTTTTCATCAATATTGGGCGAGAATACTTTATAGAGATATGCTAGTAACATTATGCCGGCGAATATCAGCACCTTATGTATAGCCAGTATTAACCCCTTTTCCATGGCTACCCTCCCTTTTTGTGTTATATTATGCCACGACACTCATTATAATGGTGATAAGGAGGTGTATGTGATTGTCGGATATTAAACAGATGCGTATTGGAGATAGGCATGCTGCAGAACTGAGCGGTGTGTCATCAGATAATCTTAAGACTATTGAGTCTGTGTTTGAGGTAAGTATAACGCTGTCAGGCGATGAAATATACATCATAGGGGAAAAAGAGGCTGTAGATATGGCCTATCAGTTTATTAAAGGTCTTCTTGAAGGCAACCATATGGATTATTCTCCTGAAGACCTGTTTCGTGTTGCCAATGACTTTGTTCATGGCAAGGTAAAAGGGGCCGATCTCGCCCCCGATGCCATTGTCAAGACATATAGGGGCAAGGTTATTAAACCCAAAACTGCAGGTCAAAGACGCATAGTAAAGGCCATACAGGAAAATGATGTGGTATTTGTTATTGGGCCGGCTGGAACAGGTAAAACTTATATCAGCGTGGCGATGGCAGTTTCATATTTCAAAGCCCACAAGGTGTCTCGTATTGTCTTAACAAGACCTGTTATAGAGGCTGGTGAGAAACTGGGATTCTTGCCTGGAGATATTCTCCAAAAAGTAGATCCATATTTTAGACCCCTTTACGATGCTTTATATGACATGATGGGTTTTGATAGGGTCAATAAATACATACAAAAAAACATCATTGAGATAGCCCCTCTTGCTTATATGAGGGGCCGTACATTCAATGACTCATTTATTATCATGGATGAGGCCCAGAATACAACAATAGAGCAGATGAAGATGGCACTGACAAGGCTTGGTTGGGGTTCAAAGCTCGTTATTACCGGTGATATTATGCAGATAGACTTGGAACATCCCGGTAGAAGTGGACTACTGCATGCCCTTGAAGTGCTGAAAAATGTTAAGGGCATTTCCATGGTATTTCTTGATGAGACAGACAATGTCAGACATGATCTTGTGCAGAAGATTATTAGGGCATATAAGGTGTATGAAAAAGAGACAGACTACGATAGATTGAGAGGAAGACTTGGCGGTGGCGAAGAATAAAAAGCGTAAGTTTCGGTTGTTTCACCTAATAATGGGCTCTATTATTCTATTTGCCGTCATGTCGGGTTCTATTTTTATTACATATATACCTGTGTCTGTAGGTAAACCTGCACCGGCAGATGTTTATGCCCGTAAAACAGCTGTTGTTGTAGATGAAGATGCTATTAAGCTTATGAAGGCTGAAATATACAATGCCCTTTTACCACCAAGATATAGGCTGGTGGCAGTCATTAACCTGTTTGCGACGAGAATAGATGTTTTAACGACTTTAATGAATTACAATGACTTTTCACCTGGAGATGTGTACAGGTATAAAGATGTATTTGGTGAAGATAGGGCCGATAGATTGGTGAAGTTGCTTCTAAATGTTGATCCCGATGATTATCCTATTTTGTCTGGTCTCGTGTATAAAGTGGGTAATCGCCTTATATACAACGGTATTACCAACGAGGAGAACTTAGATAAAGACATAGAAAGAGCTCTTTCAGATGAGGGGGTCTTTTCTGAGTATCGTAGTGTTGTGAAGGATATTATCAAATTACTTATCCCTGGTATCACAGACAAGGTAGATAACTCTTATGTTGATAGCAAGCTGGTATCGCAATCTTTGACGCTCACATCACCTGTGAAGTTTGTGGCTAAAGGTGATCTTATCTTGCGTAAAGGTCAGATCGTTGCCCCGGCAGATATTCGTATTCTCAACATGATAGGCTACACTACCAGTGGTTTTTATTCTAAGATTGCCGAAGGTTTCGTTCTCACCATTCTTATTGCATTGGGTGTATATGGACTTTATCTGTGGCGGAGGCAGAGATATGGAAGTACAGTATTTATGCTTCCATATATTATGGCTGTTTGGTATAGCTTGTTTTTTGTGCTCATGTGGTATTTTCCATATGAGCGGGTGGGCTTTTGGGTAGCG
>JAMORD010000007.1 GCA_027063755.1 bacterium
CCCCACCCATACTTTGCCGGTGGTGGCTTCATAGTGCCGTATCTGTATATAGAAAACTTCCATATAGGGGCATAAGAGGGGCGGGCTACCGCCCCTCTTTCTGTTTCCTCGGGGAAACAGCCTATGTTATAATTACGCTGAGGTGAAAAAATGTCTCAGTTACTTGATTTCTCATCCAAGAAACAGGTATTTGAATTTTTAGAGGAGAAAATGTCCGGAGCCTCCTCTGATTTGTATGAAGAGGGGCGGTTAGGGGTTGGTTCATACCTCCTGAAAAGCTATGTGATAGAGGTAAATTCGCATGTAAATGGGGATATAGATATCCAAGAGTTAATAAAGATGTTTTTGGATTTCATATTTCCTGAAAAGTCTTTAGAAATAAAACAGGTAGATGCCGACCTTGTTGCTATTGAGGATATTGATAAAGAACTTCTTATATTTGTTGAAGTTCGGAATCGTTTTTGGTTTCTTCATTCTGTTTCAAGAGCAGAGAGAGTAGATCATTTTGTGCGTAATCTTCAAAAACATCCTGCCATTGATAGAATGTGGATGTGGGATGAGTTTCTGCGGGGAATGATAACAGAACATGAGAGGATTTTTAAAGGTTTTTCTATAGATTATGATAACAGATCCATCATGGGAGAAGAGGAAGCACAATCCTCCTATACGAAAATGCAGATTTGGGGTTATGGAAGTAAGTTGTTAAGACTGTTTGAAGATGTGCATCGTGCTTTGGGGGATATGTCTGTGCTTGGTAAGATTCGCTTTAAAGAAGGCGATTCAGAAGAGGACTATATTATTACAGATATCAAGTGGGATGGCAAGGTAAAGTCTCACGGGACATCTATAATAAAACACTATAATATCCTGCGATCTTTGGTTGATAAATATGCAACCCGTTTACAGACAATAGAAAATAATAGGCTGGCATGGGGCAGTTTCCCTTTTCCATCTGGACATCCTTTCTATATTATTTTTGAGGAGCCTATAGACGAGCATACTTTTTATAGGTTAAAGGAGAAGATGTTTACAGGAAAGAATCCGTTTAGATTACTAGGATTTGGTGAAGATGTACTGCATAAAGGATATGTTGTTTCCGTGGTAGATATGCATATAGGAAAGAGTTTCCGCATGCAGATGTTTCCAGATATGTTTGCTTTATATGTAGACGAAAATGTTTGTGGTAATACAGTTATAAGATTATTTGCCAATCTTCAGCATACCATTGGTAGGAGGATATTTGTAGAAAGTGAAGGGAAGAGAATCTTGGGAGAGTGATGTTTTCAACATTATCTGGGCACTAGTAAATGGAGAGACACGTTTTTTGGGGGACGTTGCTGAGGAGTTCTCGGTGATGGAGTATCAAATTTCTTCTATTGAAAAGGTGTATAGGGGAAAAAGTATTGTTGCTCGTCCAGATATTGTGCTGCATTCCAATAAACTTCAACATATATGGGTAATAGAGTTAACGGTTAATTATTTTGATAAAAAGAAAAATCAATTAATAAAGTATGAAAAACTTGATTCCACATTTTTTTCCACTGTGGTGCCATTCTATGAAGATAAAACTGTAGATGTATCTGTTGTAGTTAGTCCTGATATTCAGTCTGAGTATGAGCGTGGTATCTGTGAAGAAGAAGAATTGAAGAAGCTTATCTTAATGGTTTACGATGACCAGGATAAACTTTGGGTAAAGGTATGTGGGCGGTTTGGTTGTAAACAAATTGATGCTTTCTTTGGCATTCCCATAAAGTTTGACCGTATTCCACAAGCTATACCATACTATCCTTTTCATGATATGGCGCATCCTCTGTGGAAAAAATATTTCGCTACTGCCCTGCTGGAGCTCCTAACACGGGCCGATAGTGTGGACGTTGAGATTAATCCTTGGCATCTTGTAGAGTCTGTTTTTCCTGAGGGAGTGTACGATAAAATTGCCTCTAAGAAGCGAAAGGAAATACGGGATGCAGCTAAGGATTTTCTTGCGGATATACATAGAATAATCGGTAGATATATGAGTAAAGAAGGCAAGAAGGATATTTATCATTTCAATTTGCCTCCAAAAGATAAGCAAAAGAACCTGGAAATTATTAGAAACCATTTGAATGCGTGGATAAACAGTGGAAGGTTGTTTTAATATATGTATCGCTACCACTGCTCCGCCCTTTCCATATACACTAACACTAGCTCTTTCCGTCCCTTGAAGATGAG
>JAMORD010000008.1 GCA_027063755.1 bacterium
GAAGAACATGTAAAGGAACATAGAGCGTTTACCAAAGACATCAATAAATTCATGGATGACTTTATTATGTTAGGACCATCTCCAGAAATGGAGAAGCGTATAGAAGAAGGCCTTGTGTCATGGATAAAAAATCATATCCTCAATGTTGATAAGAAGATGGGCCAGTATTTAAAGGAGAAGATGGGAAAATAGGGCTGCGAGTGAAATATATATTACCTCTATGCTTAAATATCTGCATCACCAGCTGAAAACAAATTGGTTGCTGTCTATTTCTCTTAGTCTTGCCGTTGTCTTATATGCATTGGATAGAGGACCGCTTTATCGCTACATAGGTTATCATGACTTGAAAGTTTTACTTGTGCTTTTTACAATGATGCTCATTAGTGGAGGGTTTGAGCGTAGTGGTGTTTTAAAATGGCTTTCTTATGTTTTTATGGGTAGAGTACATGGCACTTTTCAGGCCACGGCTATGCTTATCATTATCACTGCTGTGTTTTCGGCCTTTGTCACCAATGACATATCCCTAATGGTTATGGTGCCATTTACAATAAGTGTGTTTCTTTCACTGGAACTCTCTCCTCTGTGGCCTGTTATATTTGTCACTATTGCCGCCAATGTTGGTAGCAGCTTGACACCATTTGGTAATCCCCAGAATATATATATCTATGCCTACTATGGTCTAAACTTTTTACAGTTCATTTCTGCTATATGGCCATTTGCTGTCTTCGGGATTTTTTTGCTTCTTGTGTCTGTTTATATATTTCTTGATAAAAGGTCAATTTGTATAAAAGGTGATGTTTCTACTCAGCCGTGGGCTATATGGTATGTTTTATCTTTTCCTGTATTCCTTTATGGTGTGCTCTCAGATAATGTGCTTCTTCTTGCCATTCTTGCTGTTGTTCTGAGTATTTATTCTTTGTGGCACAAAAGTGTTTGGGCTGATGTAGACTTTTCTCTTTTGCTTATATTTGTTAGTTTCTTTTTCATCAGTGGAAGTATTACGCATATGTATAATCCAGAGCCTTTGACATCTCCAAAATCTGTCTTTTTGCTTTCTGCTTTTCTTTCGCAGGTTATTTCCAATGTGCCGACAGCTACTATACTTGCAGATATCACACCACTCTGGAAACCACTTCTTATAGGTGTGTCAGTTGGAGGGGTGGGAACACTGATAGCCTCTATGGCAAATCTTATCTCTTATCGTATATATGTGAAGCATGTAGGAAGAGATAAATATTTGTGGTATTTTCATGTTTACAGCTTTGCCTTTTTGGCCATATTGATGGCGTTTATGTGGTTTTGGATGTAATCATATCACGAATCGTATCACTGGGTCTATTGTGTCTAAACTATTTCCTTTGTTTTACAACTTAGGATTTGCAAACAACAAGAAGCCCCCCTTGCGGGGCCTCCTATGTGAAAGGTGGTGTGCTGTGTCACCTATATATACGCAGCAATCCTTCGTTTGTGACACTTGGGGATGATTACAGAAAAGGATAGAAAATACCGATGAAAAAAGGGAATGTTTGGATAGACATATGGATTAGGGGTGGTTCTGTAATTCACAAGGGCGGTCGTATTTTCACACCTTGTGCTTTCTCTTTAGCATTGCCTTGAGTCTTTCTATCTTGTCTCTGTATTCAATGGCCTTTTCAAACTCAAGGTTTTCGGCATGTTCGTACATCTTGCTTTCCCACATGGCTATGAGGTCCCTAATCTCTTCATCGCTCATAGCCTCGTAAGAGGATATAGGCTTTTCACCTTCAAGGAAGTCAAGGAAGTTTTCTATCTTTTTCTGTATGGTCTGCGGGGTGATGCCATGCTTCTGGTTATATTCTTCCTGTATCTTTCTACGCCTGCGGGTTTCCTCTACGGCCTTTTTAATAGATGGGGTAATCTCATCGGCATAGAGTATAACCTTGCCAAGCACATTGCGGGCTGCCCTGCCCATGACCTGTATGAGGGAACGGTAGGAACGCAAGAATCCCTCTTTATCGGCATCAAGCACGGCAACAAGTGTCACCTCGGGAAGGTCCAGTCCTTCTCTCAGTAGGTTGACACCAACAAGCACAGAGAACACCCCTTCTCTGAACTGCCTAAGTATCTTAGCCCTCTCTATAGTGTCAATATCGTGGTGCATATACCGTGCCTTCACCCCAAGCGATGTAAAATACTGAGCTACCTCTTCTGCCAGTTTCTTTGTCACG
>JAMORD010000009.1 GCA_027063755.1 bacterium
CTGTGCAATCTCCATAAGGCATACTACTCACCTCCCTTTAATTATCTAATCATACTCCAGGCTCAGCAGGCGGTGCAGGAGGTACTCTGCCCTCAAGCTGAGCAAGTCTCTCCCTAACAAGTCTCAGCTCGGCCTCAAGATAGGCCTCATACTGTTTAAGCCACTGCTTTTCCATCTCTGTAGCATACTGGGGATCAACATAGCCGTATGGGCCATATCCCCATGCAGCCCATCCACGGCGCCATCCCCATCCTGGTCCTCTACCCCAGAACCACATACCCTTCACCTCCTATCATCTTTCTCTATATAGATTATACCATATACATACAAAATGTATACACCATGTTTTCTACCACAAACATGAAGACCTCTTCAACTTGGAGCTTATATCTACTGATTAAATCAATAAAAATGGAGAGATTAATGACATATCTTTTACTGTTCAAAGATTATCCCATTACCTTATAAATACGCTTCATCCCATACCCATCTCATAGTGGACACCCTAACATGAAAAAATTAAAAAACTATATTAACCACGCTTATACCTTATCAAAAGACTTTTCTTATTTTTCATATTCCACAAAAAAGAGGAGGGAGCCCTATAGGGCTCCCTAATATCAAGTGCTGTAGGGGGGTGTCCTACAACTTGAAGGCTTTTATCTTGTCATTCACTGCTGCTACAATCTCGGTTAGTTCTTCTCCACTACGGGCAACAAGTTCAGCAGACTGGGCCTGCTGCCTAATAGCCTCGGCAATATTCTCAACATTCACCTTTACACTCTCAAGCGACTGTCTGACGGTGGAAACAGACTCTGTAATCTCTCTGGCTGCAGCACTCTGCTGCTCAGCCGCAGCCGCTGTATTCTCTATCATGGCAGACATATCACGAATCATGTCTACAATGTGAACAAATTTTTCACCGGCACTTGTAGCAAGCTGCGCTGTCTTATCAACAGCCTCAACAACCTCTGCCGTTGTCTTTTCAACATCTTTGGTAGACATCTGTATATGTCTGAGCATCTGTGCAATATTATCTGTAGCCTCTTTAGACTGTTCGGCCAGTTTTCTAATCTCATCGGCAACAACGGCAAATCCCCTACCTGCTTCACCAGCACGGGCTGCCTCTATTGCGGCGTTAAGGGCAAGCAGGTTGGTCTGTTCGGCTATATCTGAAATAGTCTTGACAATCTGCCCAATATTACCTGCAGCCTCAACAAGCTCAGCGATCTTCTGCGACTCAAGGTGAGTAGCATCTTTTATGCCAGCAACAGCGGTAATAACCTCTTCTACCATCTTCTGACCTTCTTCAGCACCATTAGCTACACCTTCAGCCTGGGTGGCGAGATTTGTTGCGGCATCGGCAACAGATGCTGCTGCTGCCGCTACCTGGGTAATACCATCTTCCACGGCAACGATACCATCCATAGACTCATTGGTAATTGTCTTAACATCTTCTGCCTGTGCGGCAACCTCTTCAGTAGACGCCATCGTCTCTTCAGAAATGGCAGCAAGGTCTTCAGCCTTGTGAGAAAGCTTATTAGCAGATTCGTGGAGATTACCTATAAGGTTTCTAAACGACTGTTCTGCATGATCCATAGCCCTATAGATATTACCCACCTCATCATTTGCCTTATAACCTGTAAAGTCTACTGTCAGGTCTCCACTGGCAAACTGGAGTATCTTCTCTTGAAGAGCACCAAGAGGTGCAAGCATCTTAGATACAAAGCCCGCAGACATAAGGGCAGCGATAATCAAAACAATAAGCGTAGCAATAATAATAGCATTTCTCAGACTACCAATAGGGGCAAGCATTTCCGACTTATCCTTTTGTGCCACAATACCCCAATTGATCTCATGATGTTCAAATGGCATATAGGCAACAAGCACTTTATGTCCTCTATAGTCTGTATCTTCTTCCACACCGGTAGCATGGTTTTTAAATATAGCCTCAAGGGCACGCATTTTTATCTGCTTATTGAGAATAGCGTCCTTATCAAAACGGGTATCACTCCTCAGATATCCATCTGGGCCAATAATGTATGTCTGACCTGTATCTCCCATACCGGCTGTATTAGTCATAATGGCATTGATATCGTTTACATTAATCTGTACGGCCAAGAACCCAACAACCTCATCATATTCATTTTTCAATGTTATACCGGCAAATGCAGCTGGTTTCCCATCGCTAGGGCCGTATTTG
>JAMORD010000010.1 GCA_027063755.1 bacterium
GTTATCCTACGGGTTGACAACGCATATAATCTTAATCAGCCAGATAACTCCATTGATATCATCTTTATGGACGATGTGTGGGAACATATACAGAAACCATCTAAGGCCTTAAAAGAGGCTATTCGTATCACCAAACCAGGAGGTTATATCCTTATTGCATTCCCACCGCTAAACCATCCATGGGCTGCCCATGTTAACGACCTTATTCCCATTCCATGGATACACTATTGCTTATGGGAAAAATACATCGTCAGATGGTATATTTATAAGGCCTTGAAGATTCCCAATGGTATAGAAAGACTAAAATTTAAAGGTATTAAACCGACAGATAAGACAATAACCTACATTAACCATATGACACTTCAACGAACACTGGCTATCATTCACAAATACAAAGATTATGTAGATATCAATGACTTCTCATACGACCTACTAAAAGTGCCATTTGCAAAACTTTTCAGCAAAATTGACCGTATTGGTCTATTTTTCTTCTCTAAATATTACTTCACTTTAAGAAAGAGGGAAGACTTATGAGGCTGTGTATAGGTCGTATTCCCGTAGACATATTGGATAGCGATAAAGAGGCACAAAAACATATTATTGATATTGCCTATAGTGTTATCAAACCATCATTTATCGTAACACTGAATCCTGAAATAGCCTATCGTGCAGAAATAGACAGGCGTATAAGATACATTGTCAGACATTCTTCCCTCAATATTATTGATGGTATTGGCATAGCAAAGATTATCAAGTGGAAAACAGGTATAAATCCTCCAAGAATCACAGGTGTAGATACAATATGGCAAGTACTGGTAAATGCAAAGAATGATCTACCCATTTTCTTATACGGGGCAAGACCTGATGTATTGGACACTGTTGTAAATAAAATTCATTCAACTAACCCTGAAATTAATATTGTTGGAATATCACATGGATACAAACCATGGGATAAAGTGGCAGAAAATATTAAGAACACTCACCCTCGTCTGCTACTGGTAGCACTGGGGGCTGGCAGACAAGAGACCTTTATGTATCACTATGTTAGACATCTTGATTTTCCCATTCTCAGCATAGGGGTGGGTGGTAGCTTTGATGTATGGAGTGGAAAGGTAGAACGAGCCCCAAAGCATGTGCAAGACTTAGGACTTGAATGGTTGTGGAGAAATGTTAAACAGCCTTCTCGGGTAGGAAGGCTAATGTATAGCATGATGTATATGATTACAGCTTTAAAAAAAGAGGTGCATGAGTGTGAAAAGTAAATATATATGTGGTATAAGGGTTGATGAAGTAGACAAAAAATCTGCACTGAATCTTGCTAAGAAACTTCTTCTTGCTGATGAATATCACTTTCGGTGGATCACATCTATTAATCCAGAAAAATGTGGTAGAGCTATGGAAAATGAGGCACTGCGAAACACCATTAACGGGTCAATCATGACCATTCCAGACGGTATCGGCATTGTGTGGGCTGGTCGTATCAATGGACTACTTCTCAAGCATCGCATACCAGGTATAGACTTTGCATGGAACATGATAAGACTGGTATATAAATATAACTTGAAACTATACTTATATGGTGCTAAAACTGAAAGCAATCGCTGTGCTAAGACCCGCATAGAGGCAATGATGCCAGGCATTAACATTGTTGGTGCTACCGATGGCTATAGAGATTGGGATGAGGTTGCTAAAGACATAGCCCAGAAAAGACCTGACCTACTCCTCATTGCCATGGGAGGTGGCAAACAAGAAGAATTTATATGGCAATACAAAGACATATTACCAGTAAAAGTGGCAATGGGTGTAGGAGGCAGTTTTGATGTATGGGCTGGAAAAGTAGAGAGAGCTCCCCGTTTGTGGCAGACTATAGGGATGGAATGGTTTTACCGGATAGCCAAGGAACCATTCAGAATACCAAGGCTCAAGTATGGTATGAGATTCATGGTATGTAGTATGCATCAGATGCTGTATAATATGTAAAAATTACTATGCGGAGGTGACCTTTATGCATATTAAAAAAACCGTACTGAAGGTAAGAATAGAAAATGACCTTGATAAAGCTTATCACATGGCATGCCAGACTGCTTGCAAAACATCTGCAACAGTGAGCAATATCTCCTATGACGAGGAATAATGACAGACTCTATGCCTTCTCTCGTTTAGGAAAATACTTTGTTATTGATACCTAC
>JAMORD010000011.1 GCA_027063755.1 bacterium
CAACAACATCCTTGGCTGTTCCTCCTCCGCCAATAATAAAATATTGTCCCTTCATTTCTACTATCCCTCCAGAAACTTGAGAAAATCTCTAACAGTTTCTATTTCACCAATCTTTTCCAGCGGTATGCTTACACCAAATTCTTCTTCTATCTCCAACACTAAGTTTAGATGCTTCAAAGAGTCCCATTCTTCCACATCTTCTTTTCTTGTATCAAGAGATATTTCTTCTACATCCAATACTCTCTTCACTACTTCAACAAGTTTCTGCTCTCTCTCACCCATTATGTATCACCTCAATCCATTCAGGTTTTTCTATCATATTATCGGGCAATTTCTTCGTATACTCCTTTATACCATCGGCTTCCTTGACAAGAGAATAGTTCAAATCCTCATATTTGCTCATAATCAACTTGTTTTTCTTTGTAGGAATATACTTAGCATAGACAAATTCAACACCTTCATCAGCAAGATACTTTTCCACAAACCACATAAATGCCCTCTCAGCCTCTCTACCTATTACCCTACAACTCATTAGGAATGTATCAATCTCTGCCTCCTTGTCTTCCTTTTTCACAATAACAACACCAACAATTCCATTATCTCCAAACCTGTCAACAAGTCTCATATGAAACACATGGTAGTTATCGCTCTCCATAAACTCTTTAATATCCTGCTCTGTATACCTTTTAGTAGTCATATTAAACTGATTCGTTCTCTGTGTAAGCTGTGCTATACGTTTTACAGCCGAGATATCATCAACATTTACATACATCTTCATCTCTAAACCCCTTAGGTAATCTTCTATGTTAGAAGCAGACTTCATAAATTGGCTTCTCTGAACCTGTGCTTTATACATATCTTTTCTCTTTCTGTCATCGTCGGTTACATAAACCTTGGGAAAATATCTCTTTTCTATATCTGATATCCATACAGGTAAAGTAGCAACATCTTGGGGAAATTCGGGCACAACAACCTGTGGCAACTTCTCCCTCACCAGGCTTCTTTCAAACGGGCTATCATCAACAAATACAAAGCTGTCTACACCCAGATTCATTTCTTCCGCTATTTCCTGAAGATTTGAAGCCTTATCACGCCAATTTATTTTCATAACAGCAAAATCATCTTCTTTGAGTACCATATAAGGATGTTTTTGCAAAACCTCTCTAACATCATATTCATTGTTTTTAGAGTTTATTGCAAGTGGTATACCCTTTGAGGACAAAAGTCTCACTATCCTCTGAAAGTCTCTATATATACGGCCTTCTTTTTGAGCATCAAGCTTTATGCCTTCTATGCCATCTTCTCCAATAATTCCACCCCACAAGACATTATCTGCATCAAGCACCAATACCTTTTTGGTTTTGCCCCATATAGCCCTAATATAAGAAGCATACATTTCAGCTATTTTCTTAAAACCAAGCTTGCTAAATCTAATACTTCCTAAATACATCATCTTATCGCTATAAAGGTTGTTCCAACCATATCTCCGTATCAATGCCCCATATCGTGCAACATGCATATTGTCGTAACGCTCATCAATCTCCCTCAAACCACGATTATAATAATCTACAAGATCATAGGCAAGCCAATCGTTGAGCCCATCAAAAATATCTCTAACAACCCCGTCATTGACAAGCACATATTTAAAAGACTCTGCATACTGTCTTATTAAACCAAGCAAGTCATCTAGCATAGATGTCGCTTTATTTATATCTCTACTATCTGTTAAGATATCCCATAGATATTCTTCTATATCAACAAATAAAATAACAACATCTGGTTGGAAAGTTTTTAGTCCCGATGTAGGCATAAGCACCTCTTGAGAAACTTGATTAAAACCGGCCACATAAAACTCCACATCATCTGACCACTCAGTAAGATGCGATTTCAAATAACCCGGCAGTAAATCCATGTTAATATTTGAAACGATCCCTATTTTCACCATTCATCCCTCCACAAGCTCTATTAAACCAACAGACTTTGAATACAGAAAAGCAACTCTTTTATTATCAAATAATACGGCAGGTGAAGGAGGCTCTATGAGTAAAAAACCTTGCAACCGCAGTTTTTCAATAGCAGCACCTATATCATCTACCTGAAAACAAATATGATATGGTGCAACTCCGTTTTTTACAATGCGACTAACAGGAGAACTATCATCAACAGGAGAAATTAT
>JAMORD010000012.1 GCA_027063755.1 bacterium
CACTGGGTGATGTTGTTGCCCGTTATTACTGGAGGTTGGGATACAATGTACTTCATCCTATGGGATGGGATGCCTTTGGCTTGCCAGCTGAAAATGCTGCTATTAAGCACGGCATTCATCCTAAGAAGTGGACATATGACAATATTGACAATATGAGGAAACAGCTCAAGCGTATGGGGATTTCCTATGATTGGAATAGAGAGATAACAACATGTGATCCCGAATATTATAAATGGACTCAGTGGATATTCCTAAAGCTCTATGAAAAAGGGCTTGCATATAAGAAGAAGGCTAAAGTCAACTGGTGCCCCAACTGTAAGACAGTTCTTGCCAATGAGCAGGTTGTTGATGGCAAGTGTTATAGATGTGGTACCCCCGTTGTAAAGAAAGAAATTGAGCAGTGGTTCTTTAAAATTACCGCTTATGCCGACAGATTGCTTGAAGACCTTGATAAATTGGACTGGCCTGAAAGGGTTGTTGTTCAGCAGAAAAATTGGATTGGTAAGAGCAAGGGTACAAAGGTGAGGTTTAAGCTGGAAGACTTTGATGACTATGTTGAGATTTTCACCACTCGTATTGATACTATCTATGGTGTGACATTTATGGCCATAGCCCCGGAGCATCCCCTTGTAGAGAAACTTGTGAAGGGCACTCCATATGAAGAGGAGGTTATGGCCTTTAAAGAGAAAGTTATGAATATGTCTGATATTGAGCGTATGTCTACTACACTTGAGAGAGAAGGTATTTTTACAGGTAGGTATGCCATCAATCCATACAATGGTGATAGGGTGCCCATATGGGTGGGTAATTATGTCCTTGTAGATTATGGTACTGGTGCCATTATGGCTGTACCCGCCCACGATGAAAGAGACTACGACTTTGCCAAGAAATACAATCTTCCAATGAAGGTTGTCATTGTGCCTGAAGAGGGTGAGTGGGACTTTGATAAAGGAGCTTATACAGAACCTGGTATTCTTGTCAATAGTGGTCCATTTAGCGGTATGAAGTCAGAAGAGGCCAAAGAAGCACTTACAAAATATGCAGAGGAAAAAGGCTTCGGTGAGCGTTCCTATATGTACCGTATTAGAGACTGGCTTATTTCCCGTCAGAGATATTGGGGAGCACCTATTCCTGTTGTCTACTGTGAAAAGTGTGGTGTTGTTCCTGTGCCCGAAGACCAGCTTCCTGTGAAACTTCCAGAGGTTGTAGACTTTGAGCCTAAGGGGGCTATTTCCCCACTGGCTACATCTAAGGAATTTGTGGAGACCACATGTCCCATATGTGGTGGACCTGCCAGAAGAGAGACCGATACAATGGATACATTTGTTGACTCTTCTTGGTATTTCCTCAGGTATCCAAGCCCACATAGTGAAGATAAGCCATTTGAGGAAGAAGATGTCAAATACTGGATGCCCGTTGATGAGTATATTGGTGGTGCTGAACATGCGGTGCTTCACCTGCTATATGCAAGATTTATAAACAAATTCCTCTACGACATTGGATATAGCCCTGTAGATGAACCCTTCCAGCACCTATTTACCCAGGGTATGGTGCTGAAAGACGGTGCCAAGATGTCCAAATCTTTGGGTAATATTGTTGATCCCGATGAGATGATGCAGAGGTATGGTGCCGATACCACCCGTATGTATACTCTGTTTGCTGCACCACCAGAAAGAGACTTTGACTGGAAAGAAGAGGGAATAGAAGGTGTATTCAGATTCCTTAAGAGGGTGTGGAATACTATTAACGATCTTATAGATAGTGTAGACGACTTTGATAAGGAACTTCCACCAGAGGATACATGGACCGATAAGGAAAAGGAGCTTATCCGCAAAACTCACTGGCTTATCTACAGAGTGGAATACGATATGAAGGACAATTTCAGATTCAACACGGCTATCGCCGCCATGATGGAATATATGAACCTGTTCCAGAAAACACATAAAGATGTTAGACCTGAGGTTGCCGTATTTGGTGCTAAAACATTTGTGCAGGTGATGGCTCCATTTGCCCCACATATTACAGAAGAGCTGTGGGAGAGGATGAAACAACCATACTCTATACATACCTCTCCATGGCCGAGATACGATGAGAAGTATCTTAAGACAGATACTATTACTGTTGTTGTTCAGGTTAATGGTAAGGTCAGAGGTAAGATTGATGTTGATGCGGA
>JAMORD010000013.1 GCA_027063755.1 bacterium
TAAATATCCATCTGAACTGTATACACGAAAAGTAAGATTCATGTGTCGAACACCTATATTGTCTATATGGTTGAGCCTCGCAGCTTTTCCATCGGACAACATTAACTCATCAAAGGCATTGTATAGCGCATCCCTATTAAATATCAATCCAAATCCAACCTTAATAGTACTATCCCTTGGCTCAACAAGAGGCCTTACATACGCCACCCCCTTTATATGCTGGGTAGCTGTATAACGATCAACGATCCAACTAACCGTGGCATCTTCTTTTAACACTGACTCATTATCTATTGGATATCCACTATCTTGAGTGTTGGCTATGAGTATCTTGCGATTAACCATCGTTATAGGTTCAAAAGTGTCATGTCTTTGAAATCCAACAACCTGTTTATACACTTTCTGAAAAAGGGAAAGATCATTGAAAAATATCTTATCTACAACAACTCCTTCTTTTTCATAATGATACACCATCCACACATACGATGTATCTAAAGGAGAAACAAGAATAGTCAGCCAATGAAAATATTTCTTATCATCTGCACTAAGTACATAAAGGGTGCCGTAAGGTGTGGGGGTAAAACCACCAACAAGATGTAAGTGATTTACATGACCTTCTACCCTACCATCACGGGATACCTGTAAAACAATCTCTTTGCTATTGACACTTAATGATGTTTTTTGGTTGGGCATGAATATAGGCAATACATAATAAAACACCCCTATTATCACAACTAATGCTAAAAGTCTATAAAGATACCTCCACATAATACACCCTCCATTAATAATTATTTACCTATACATAATACAACAGAAAACTTTTATAGGCAAACACGCTGTAGTAAACTATTAAAGGGAGGTGACACTTATGAATATACTGACAAGAACATTTAAGGAAGGAAGAACAGAGGTTGTCCGTATCGTGGGAGGGGACTTTTACGAGGCACTTCAGAAAATCATTGAAGAAAAAGGCATTAAGATGGGTAAGGTATCATTTATCGGCTCTTTCAAGAAGGTCAAAGTTGGATACTATGACGACCAAACACAATCTTATGTGGGCATTGAATTCAATGAGGGACCATATGAGGTTATTGCCGGTGAGGGTAATATCTCCATGAAAGATGGCAAACCATTCCCCCACATACATGTGGCACTGGGAGACCATCAGGGCAAGATGTTTGGTGGCCACCTCATGGAGGCAGAGGTGCTTCTTGTAGAGATGTTTATAGAGGTGCTTGAGGGGGAGCCCCTTGAGAGAAAACACGACGAGGAAACTGGACTGACAATTTGGAAATGAAGAAACTGTGTATACTTTCACTCATACTGATACCGGTATTTTGGGGAGCATATCTTATACTAAATAAAGCGGTACCATACCCGCCCCCCTTTAACCTCTATGGTATCTCCCTTGCCACAGGAGCTATAGCAGGCTACCTTGTATACGCTTACAGGGTAAGAAAATTACACCTTGATTCAGCATCTGGCGACGATCTTGCGTTATATGCCATTATAGGAGGTATATTAGGGGCAAGGTTAGGATATGTAATATTTTACAATCCTGTATACTTCTTACATCATCCACTTGAGATTATAGGTATTGTCGGTGGTAAATTTGTGGGCCTTAAAGGCCTTTCTATCTTTGGCACCATATTGGGTGGTCTTATTGCGATATTAATATATAAACGCATGAAAAATATGTCATGGCATACATCGTTTATGTATCTTGACGCTGTTGCCCCCGGTGTGCTTTTAGGCCAAGCCATTGGTAGATGGGGAAACTTTTTCAACAGAGAACTGTGGGGTTATCCTACCAAAGTGCCGTGGGCACTTATTGTCCCACCAGAAAGGCGTTTTTATGAGGGTATGAGCTTTGCCAAGTACAGCACCTTTCACCCTACATTCTTGTATGAAGGCACATTGAACCTCATTGGCATATGTCTCATGCTCTATATTGAGAGAAAGTGGAAGGAAAAGGGCAAATATTTCCCAGGATTCACAGCCTCTTTGTGGTTTATATGGTATGGCACTGTGAGGTTCATTATAGAATTTATCAGGGTGGAACCGAAAGTTGTATTTGGCATATTAACAGAGGGACAGACATTCGGCCTTATAGCTGTCATTATTGGTGTGCTCTTTGACATATACATGTGGAAAAAGATAAAGGTAGAAAAACCACAGACGGAAGAATAAAAGAAAGGGGGCATTATGCCCCCAATATCACTTCTTTTCCAGTACTAGCCTTTGAATAGCATATATTAAGACAACCACCCCAGCAAAGGACAACATCATAAAAACATGGAAAAATGCTCCTAGAGTGACCAGCACGATGATGAAACCAGCTTGTACTTTTCTGCCACTAGTTGCCAGCCACTTTATCCCAAACCATAAAGCCATGTAGAATACAAAAACAGATAGAATTAACCATGCAGTATCTACAGGTGGAAAGTACATCCATATACCCAAAACAGGCAAGATATACCAAGAGATAATATCCAGCACCGATAATGCAAGCACGACATGCCACCATCTTACATAGTGTCTTAAAGATCTAACAGTGTATAAGACAATCCACACGACAAACGCCGACTCAATATTAAATAGATATGAGTGCATAAAGACAAATCCCCAGTTAGTCACTTGGCACCACCACATTGAAAATCTGTTTTACAGGAATGGGTACATCTAACATCATTGATGTTGTAGACCCATCCTTCCAGTAAACATCTGCATATACCCTAACAAGCACATTACCCTCAATATAGAGGAGTGCCTGGGGAGTATAATTGGGAACAGTCCACACCACACTGGCATAAATAGGCACCATAGGTAAATCATCTGGTTTAAAGTTGGGTAAAGACCAGCTATACATATCGTAATATGACGGAGAAGCAAGATTCATAGGCATAGAAAATAACCCCCCCGTTGTCAACTGTGCATGCGTCCTATCAACATTCCAATAAGAGGTATAAATATAAGACGGATACAAAAGCTGTAATGTCAAGGCAGCGACAAATCCTGCAAGAGGTCCATACACTACATCGGCAGCTGTAGAAACAATAAAGGACACAGCTGATTTTGCCGTGGTGAAACCTGCCATAGGCGGATTAAATAAATCTTTATCTCCCAAAATATCCTCATCAAATAGGAACGCATTATCTATATAGCTACCGATATTTATATCTTTAATCTTCCAAGTCATACTGATACTCTTGACATATGTATGGGATATCTCTATATTCTTTACTAAGCTGTACGGAAAGTTTTCCAAGCTATAAAGTGCTTCCTTTACCTTATCCTGTCTAACAATAAGACCAGATCCAACAGACAAAGCACGAAAATCCCTCTGATATACCTTTTGTATAGGCTGAACTCTCACCCCGTTTTCTACATGTATCGTCTGATAGTAATCACCTGTACCATGGATATCGTATTGTATAAGTACATTTGTTTCAGGTGCAAGTTCTGTTCCCACCTTAATAGGACCAATTTCATCTAACCTATCACTACTGGATAAAACAGCCTCCTTGTTAACAGGCATATAATAGCCATCATCTGAGGAAGATTGTGAAGTTTCACTGCTCCAGGATAATTGTGTAGCACCTGTGTTAAATATGGACTTTTCAGCCTCTACCAAGAAATGCTCTCTCCTATGATAAAAAGCCTTCAATATATATGTTTCACCATCAAACTTGTACACTTGCCACCGGTAAGCAGTTCCGTAAGAGCCCACCAAAATTTCTAGCCACTGGGGATTTTCAAATGAATTATTCTGGAAAAAATATAAAGTACCATATCTTGTAGAAACATATCCTCCTTCAAATGTGCTACCGTCTACAGTGGCTATGGCTTTCCCATCATCTAAAACTCTAATATAGACACGGCTACCATGAATAACAAGAGGAAACTTTACCTGTGAATAACCAATGCTCGGGACAGAAAACAGAAGCACAGAGAAAACAATCACAAACACCAAACAAATCTTCAACCATTTGCTAAAGTATCTCACAACGCATCCCCATTTCTAACAAGTTTTGCACGATAATTATAACATATGATAACGTATCATAACACATATAAAATCATACACAAACACAGAAGAAACAGAGATGATAAAAATAGGGGAGCATCTGCTCCCCCTTCTGCATCACCCAATATCTTATTTAATTTAACTTGATGTACACATACTCCAGCCACACACAGGGCATGTAATACAACCTGATTCATGGGATAGCTTCTCATTACCACAAACGGGGCATACGGTTATCTCTCCACTATCTTCCTTTACAGGCACCAGTTTTTCTGTCATCTCTATCTCAAGCATAGGCATTGGTGCCATGCCAGAGATATCTTCTTCATCAAAGAAATCTCTCAGATAAGGATATCTGTGTATAAGTTTATCTATCACCTTACGGGCATATGGGCTTGCGGGATATGGCTCATGATACTCCTTCTGTGTCTCTGCCACATACACCTGCATATCCAGACTACCATCTCTGTATACGGTTACACCCTTAGCACCAAGTCTTTCAGCAAGCACAAACGCCTTTTTCACATCGCCAACAGACACACTATTGGCCATATTGATAGTCTTGGAAATAGAATTTGTTATCCACTTCTGGAAGGTTGTCTGGGCTATAACATGGTCAGCCCAGTGTATATCCATGGCTGTAATAAATACCTCTTTCAGGTCTTCTGGTATATTCTCAAGGTCTTTGAGAGATCCACCAGCAGACGATATCTTCTCAAGAAGCACTTCATCGTACATGCCCCTCTTTCTCAATACCTCTTCAAAGACCTTGTTGGTGTAATAGTAGGTACCCACCGTTGTCACCTTTTTGAATACCAGTGAGAACAGAGGCTCAATACCAGAAGAGGTATCAGAAATCATAGATACAGAACCTGTAGGCGGTGCTGTCGTATGGTCTACATTGCGTATACCATACTGCTTAATCTCTTCCGCAAGCTTATCCCACGGTAGTGTAGGCTCACCAGTATACACCCCGGCTACTGGCAGCTTACCTTCCTTATAATCTGTCTCTTCCCAGTAAGAGAAAGGTCCTCTCTCCTTGGCAAGTTCAAGGCTCTCCTCCATGGCATAGTATGTGAGATATTCAGCCAGTCTTTCCATAAACTTGTAGCCCTCTTCAGATGTATACGGTATACCCAGTCTAAATAGGGCATTTGCAACCCCCATAATACCCACACCAATGTTGCGACCTGCCCTTGTGTGGTCTCTAATTTTGTCCAGTGGGAAATTATTGACATCTACGAAGTTGTCAAGGAGTCTTGCCGTTGTGCGTATAGTCTTAGCATATGCCTCCCAGTCAAAGTAAGGTTTTTCCTCATCATCGTATCTTACAAATGCCTCTACATTGACAGAGGCAAGATTACAGGATTCATAGGGATAAAGGAACTCTTCTCCGCAATTTGATTTAACAATAGAAAGCCCTGGAGTATATATATGGGGACCATCTATAACAGTAATATCGTATACAATCTGTTTCCCAGTATCCACAACCTCCTTGACAGTAAGAATATTGTTTTCCACCTTGAACTTCTTATGCTCTTTGTTTTTATTCTCGTCAATAAAACCAATACAATCTAGGAATAGTTTCCTTGAGTAATTCTTAATGATAATCTCATAGTATCCAGAGGCCTTATATACTCTATCATCACCATCTTTAGTTGTATATGTAAACTCACTCTCATATGGTCTATCGTATATCTTACCTTTGACACCAAACATGTTAAGAAGCTCCAAAACACCCTTCAGCAGCTCCTTTGAGCTACTTGTCAATCTTATTGCTTTGTCATTGTCAATGTAGCCATCTGCTGTAAAAAGAGCTGCAAGAAAACCTCTAACAAAATCTATGCCTTCGGTAAAAACAAACTGAGGAACTACAGAATTCTTACTTTTATGAGCTTGCATTCCTTTGTCTACTACATACTTAAATAGACCTCTTGAAGAAACCACCAGCTCTGTTTCCTTCTCTGTCACAGACACATTGCTGTCAAAATGTCTGTTAATAATATCAGCCATTCTCTTTGCTATATGCTTTTCATTTTTACTAAAAACAAGAATAGCCTGTTTTGACGCTTCATTGATATATCCATCTCCCACAAGCCATCCTACAAGAAGACCTTTTTCATAATCTCCTTTTTTCTCCCAATCTATCAGAGCTCTGGGATAGCGTATTTTCTGCCCCGCCTTTAAATCTTTAGCATAGACAAATGTTCCATCTTCTATCATAATCTTTGCGGTGGCACTAACACCAACCTCATAACCTTCCTCTGTGATAATCTTTACGGTATCCTTGGTGCCTATTTTCCACACTGCTGCATCTCTTAGTTCATATTTATAGGCTATCTGTTTTACTCCATGAACAGTTTCATACAAAACTTCTTCCTCTATAGGCACAAATATCTTTGTCATATATCCAATCTTTTCTCCATCTGCAGAAAACTCATCTTCTGACTTAGAACTTACTTTGTGCCCATCGGATTTGGCACTTTCAAACAGCTGAGAAATAGCAACAAGGCCCTTTGAAGTTGGTATCTTCATATCACCTGTAACACATGGGTTCGTTACTCTAATCTCACCCAGCTTGTTTTTTCTGATGTTATATCTATTGCCGTTGTGGAAATATAAGAATGCTGGGTCACCTTTGGCCCATGCATACTCAGCCACTTTATCAAGGATCTCACGGGCTCTTATCTTCTGAAGTACAGCCTTATTTCTTGGGTTGATAAGGTCTATCTCCTCATCGGAGTAAACAGCTTCCCAGAAATGTTCATCAGAGCCAACGGAGAGGTTAAAAGTAGACAGATAATTGTCTCCCCTGTTTTTCTCTTTGGCCTTAATAAAGTCCATTACCTGTGGGTGCCAGTATTCCAGTATGGCCATGCCTGCACCACGACGGACACCACCTTGAGAGATAACAGAAAGCACCCTATCGTAAAGCTCAAGGAATGATATAGGACCAGAGGCAACACCAACAGTTCTTTTTACAATATCACCCTTGGGCCTGAGCACGCTGAGGTTAATACCTACTCCACCACCCATTTGGGCTATAATGGCCATCTCCTTGGCAGTATCCATAATAGCATCAAGGGAGTCATCGGTTGCAACAGTAAAACAGGCCGAGAGCATACCAAGTGGCCTACCGGCATTAACAAGGGCTGGTGTGTTAGGCATAAACAGCTGATGTGTCATGCCCTCAAAAAACTCACGCACTTTCTGTTTGGCCTTATCAAAGTGCTTGCCACTTTCCAACATTGACAAAACTTTAGAAAGAGGATGTTTCATATGTCCATCTTTGGCAAGAAGGTCATAAAGATACACCAGTCTCTCAAAATGATATTTGTTTAGAGGAAAGCCCTCATCTATCTTGTAAAGATTATCAAACTGCTCTGGATTTTCCTGCCACCTCTTTCTATATTCTTCAACCTCTGCCTTCATTTTCTCGGTGTACTTGTGTCCACCGTCTTTGTCAAAGACGGCCTCATCGTATAAAACCTCTGGAATAGCACCGAGTACAGCTACACGGGTAAAAAGGCCCTCTACATCCTCAAGGAACTTGTCAGGGTCATTGGGGTCCTTCCACAGATAACGGATTGTCAGCAGTCTAACGGCATTAAGGGAAAATCTCTTTTCTGTAGGGGAAAGAGTATCTTTCTTTAGCAGTTTTTTCTTCTCTTCCCTAATCTGTCTCTTACGCTCTCTGTATAGAATAAAGGCCTTGGCAACATCAAACAGGCCCCTACGCATAAATGTCAGCTCAATAACATCTTGCACCTGCTCCACCTGAGGTGTACCACTGGGATATAGGTTCTCCAGTGTTTCAACAACCTCATCAACAATATCATCTACAAGGGTGGAAGAATACATACCCACCTCTTTGAGGGCACCACCAACAGCACGAACAATGCGACTACGATCAAATGGCACCTGTCTTCCATCACGCTTTATAACATGGGTAATCAAAGCAAAGCCCTCCTTTCATGAAAAGGGTAAATCCCCTTTCATGTTATCAGAGGACATCGTACATAGAAGTTCCAAAAATTTCAATTAATAGTGATAGAATCACAGGCACTATGATGTAAGGTTTGGAGGCATATAGTCCTGACCAGAAAAACACAACAAGTGAAGTCAAATAAAAGGCCCATCTAATCATGACTATATCTTGAGGAACAACATCTTTTGCAAAACCCCACACTCTTACAATAATTCCAATAAATAACACAAGCCCCCATAACACATAGTACATGACAAGATACGGCACATACTTCAGGCCAAACATAAGGGCAATCCACACAGGAGGATATAATGCTCCCCACAGAATATACATCCACCAAGAGGGTTTTTTCACATTGACGATAAACATATATGACAGGCCCACGACAAATCCGGCCAGAAACCACCCCCAGAAATTGTAAAGGGGTATCCCCAAAAAATCTGTAGTAGGCTCCAATCCCTTCTTCCACACCCACAAACCGGCATGGGCCATAACAGGGTCAAGGGCAATATCTATAAGTACCGTAAAAAATGCCGTGGCAAAGGGATATAAAAATTCGGGAAGCCTAGAACGCCTGACAATCTGCACACTAGTAAATATGATAAGGGCCCAACCAGCAGGAATAGCCAGTGGAACACCAAAGGGCATAACAAGAAAACCATGATAGCCGTAAGCGTGAACATAATCTACACCCAAGACCTCCATAACGAGTCCCAATAAAAAGATAGACACGATAAAGGCCCAATAATCTCTATATTGATACAGCAGGTATAAAAACATGACAAACAATACTATCTCAACAAATATGGTCACCGTCTATCACCTCCACTGTCTATTTCATTTTACACATAGTCACATAAAACACACTTGACAAAGATGACAATGTTATGCATAATGAATAGCCATATGCAGAATATGGTATATAGGTGTGAGGAGGTGATGCATATGCTAAGCATATACGATAGACTGATGAAAACCCTCGTATACAAAGAGGATAAGAAGATACTGCAAATGGCAATAAACGCAGTAGCACTGGGAGCGGTAGAGATGGGGCTGAGGGTATAACCCTCAGCCCGACCTAACAATACTATGAAGGGAGGTGATACATATGAAAAGGATGGAAAAAGTCTTTACAGTCAAGTCTCAGCGCAAAGAAGACAAGCACTACTTTACCGGTCTTCTACTTGGAACATTGGAGCTCCTTGCCAAGACTGCATAAGATCCCTCCCCTCTCCTCCGGCTCACTCCACTTTCATAAAATCTTCTACAATAGCTCTCCACAACTGGGCCGTTTTAGGGAAGTTGAATCCTCCGCCACCAAGCAGCACAACGGGGAAGTTTCTCTTTCTACTACACCGTGCAAGCACAGGTGCCACTGCGTGATAAAAGCGCTCTGTCAGGTTAATACCACTCATAGGATCATCTTTGTGCCCGTCCACCCCCATCTGTATTATTAGAAGCTCAGGCATAAATGGGGGTATAACACGGGGAAATAGTGGAACCAACCTCTGTATGACACTCTCTTCTGACTCACCGGGTTTGACAGGTATATTGATATTTCTATCGTCATTTTCATCTTCATAGCCCGATGTATAGGGGTATTGGGTAGAAGGGTCTTGATGGATAGATACGGTAAACACATCGGGATCGTCTTTAAAGCCCTTCCATGTACCATCACCATGATGCACATCCCAGTCTATGACCATAACCCTATTCAGGCCATGCTGTTTTCTCGCATACTCTATACCTACACCAATATCATTGAAAATACAAAATCCCTTACCCCTCTCCCTCTCTGCATGGTGCCAACCACCACACACATTGACTGCCACCCCACCATGCTCAAGGGCCTTATCAATGGCCGTAAGGGTAGCCCCAACAGACCACAAAGCAGGCTCATATAGGCCTGCTGTTGGTGTATCCATAGATGCGGGGGCACCATGTTTTACAAGACCCAGATATGCCGGAGTGTGAAATAGAAGTATCTCTTCATCAGTTGCCTTGCGGGGTGGCACTATCTCAATACCCTCTATCTTGGCTATCTCCTCAGCTCCCCATTTACACCTGATAGACCTCATAGGGTGTCCTTCTCCGAAATCATAAGACAGTAGCTCGTCAGACCACACAAGTGTTCCTTTCATAACACTCACCTCCTATTGAATAAACAAACCTCATATAAAGGGCAACCTCCCAAACTATAAGTGGCACATATCCCTACCTGACACTATCCTTTCACATTTTACGGCTCATAAACACAAATAACAAAGACATACAAAGTAAGCGACAAACAGGCATCACTAACAAAAGCAGATGTCATAATCCACTGTGCCAATGTATATACCTACTCAACCACCCTTTCGTCCAAACGAATAAAATACATGTCTCACAGCCTCAGATACAGGGATAGTGGCAAATGTCCTATCAAGTATTAAACGATAGGCATCTTCGGATATAAAATCGTCACCGTAGTGCCAAGACACCCTTTTAAGCTTAACAATCTCACGAAGCACATCTTCGGCAATGGTATATGTACCCAGTTTTACACCATGAAGAACATTACACTCTTCACACACAAGATACCCCTCATATGGTGTGTAATACCAAACTCCACCATCATATTTCTTACCGCATATACCACATGTGGCACCACTCATAAACACACGGTAGCCCATAACCCCAATGTATTCCAGCAAAAACTTGGCAATAGCCGTTTTACCTGCCATTTTAGAGTGCAAAAACGACACCAATGTATCCCACTCGGCATACGATTCGTTGTCTTTCATAACACTGCTGTCAACAAGGGTGGCAATAGCCATACGAAGCATGGGATTCTTCCTAACAAACACAGGAGGTAATGTATCAACCTGAAATGCCGTTAGAACATACCTATCCCCAACGGGATACAGTATCATCTCACCGCCCTCAAGGGGCTCAAACGATGCACCCCACTTATGGGTATCTTTACGGGCACCCCGTATGAGAACATCTATCTTGCCAAGATCGGAGGTTAAGACAACAGAAGATATAGCTCTCTCGTCTCTATGAAGTCTCTTATCAAGAATAATGCCGTGGGTAGAAATATATTTACTTCTGGCCATAATAAAAAGGAGGGGACACCTCCCCTCCTATTAGTATCCCTGTCCGTCGTCGGTCATATCGGCATCTTCACCGTGATACAGGGCTATATACTGCTCCATAATCTGCACCGTGCGTGATGTACCCAGCCTATTGGCACCGGCCTCTATCATCTTCAGTGCAGCCTCTGCTGTGCGAATACCACCAGATGCCTTGACACCTTTATAAGGCCCTACAACTTCTCTCAGCAATTTGACATCTTCCACGGTCGCCCCGCCACCTAAAAAACCGGTAGATGTCTTGACAAAGTCGGCACCGGCTGCCATGGCTATAGCGGCGGCAACTTTCTTCTCATCTTCTGTAAGAAGGCCCGTCTCCAATATGACCTTAACAACAACATCTCTCTCCTCTCCACCGGCAGCCCTAATAACCTCGGCAATATGCCTCTCTACCATGTAATAGTTCTTCTCCTTGAGATAGCCTATGGGTATCACCATATCAACTTCATCTACCCCCATCTCTACAACCTTCTCTGTCTCATAGGCCTTCATCAGGGCTGTGCCGGCTCCCAGTGGAAAGTCAATAACGGCCACAACGGCAACTCCAGTGTCTGTCTCCTCCTCTTCTTCTATAATCATAGGAAACTCATCGGCCACATTCTCTGGCTCAGGAATCTCCTCAATATACTCCCCCTCGGGAATACCCGTGAGGTCGCTAACCAGCTCCACAGCCAACGGTACATGTATGGGATTGACACATACCCCGTAAAAACCATAATGATATGCCTCTTCAACAAGCTTACGCACCTGTGCCGTTGTAGCCTCAGGTTTCAAAAGCGTATGGTCAAAAAACCTTGCAAATTCTGTAGGCTTAAGCATATTCTTCTCCTCCATTGTTATAAACCTCCCTCTTTTCTCAATTTATTGGCATATATGTGTGCACTTCGTATTACCTTAGGTATTTTATACCCATCGGCCATAGACTTGATGATTTCTACAGCCCTTTCTGGAGATATGCGATAACCCGGTGAGATGTAAACGGGGCCTCCCCTCTTCCCCAACTTTACCTCATAACCCAGCACCATACCATCTTCAGGGTCTATTACCTTACCATCTACAACATTACCATACAGAAGTTTCTTTGCAAAGCCTATGGTCTTCTTGTCAAATATAAATCCCATATGCGTAGCAATACCAACACGCAATGGATGGATAATGCCCTGCCCATCAAAGATGACAAGGTCAAGCTCTTTCACAATATCCTTTAAAAGCTCATATAAAAGAGGTCCCTCCCTAAACACAAGATATGTGGGAATGTAAGGAAACACATATTTTCCACTGTAGCCATACCAATCAAGCATCTTGAGAGACGGATACTCAAATACAGTGCATGCGGCATATGCATAGGGAGAATACATATTGGCAGACACATCTACAACGCCAAAGACAAATGTATCTTTTAAGGGAGGCTCATCGTCAAGGATGAGCCTCTCACTAATATAACGCTGAACTTCTCTTGCCTGCTTAAGATTCTTTGGGTAGAGTAAATCCGAGATCGGTAAGGACACCGAGTTTTCCTCTCCAATCCTCTTTAACCTTCACCCACAGTTCAAGGTAAACCTTCTTACCCAAGATAAGCTCAAGCTCTTGCCTGGCCTGTGTACCTATCTCCTTAATACGCCTGCCACCTTTGCCTATAATAATAGGCTTCTGGCTATCCTTTTCCACATATATAGTGGCATATATAACCACAATGTCTCCCTTATCTTCCAGCTTATCTATGACAACAGCCGTGCTGTGG
>JAMORD010000014.1 GCA_027063755.1 bacterium
CCACGGTGCCCTATTTATAAGCTTTAGCACCAACCACCATAGCCCCCACAACATCAAGATATCCACAGGTATCTTAATATAAATAGGAAGTGGAAACACATTCAGCACCGAGACATTAGACACTTCAACAATCCCTATCATTCTTCCAACCATCACCAACAGCCATGTATAACAATATTCCAATATGGCAATTTGCAAAGGAGATTGAAACCATGATGCAACAGCAGCAATATCCAGTTTCAGATACCAAGGAGAAAAAAGCCATATATAGGAAGGGGCAAGGGCACTGAAAATTACCCTTGCCATAAAAACCACTAAAGGTATAACATACTGTCCTTTCATATTTTTACTCTCCGAGTTTATACCGGCTGTCAACGACAATATAACCACTCCCTATGATAGAATGAGTTCCCCAAGGTGATGTCGCATAAATAATATCAACTTTGAAGTTTCCAACCACATTCATTGTCTTATCTGACGGATCAGCATCATATGCAAAATACACTGGGAATCCCTTGGCAGCACCTATTGCTACATCTTTACCGGGAATACCATAAGGCATATCCCAACTTTTGCCTACATTTCCCTCAAACAAGTCTAATGAAATCGGTAAACCATAACCTCCCATCACTAAACTACTGCCTTCCATACTCCACTGAACCCCAGCCTTTGGAAAAACATATTTCTTAACTATACCATACGCTATCTTTAGATATTGATCAGACACAATAGATTCAGCAAGATCAAATCCCTCTATTAATTTTCCCATTACAAAACTTCTCTCTGTTGGACTAAAATCCCTCAACCAATCCTCACTACCGCGGGTATGAATATACCGCTGCTGCCCATTTTTGTACATAGTAAACTTAACACGCCCACTACGCACAGAAAAATAAAATTTATTGGGTAATGCCACTCTTCTATTACAATAGGAAGCTGTCCAATCTTCCACAAATTGCCTGATTTTTTCCGCAGAAGCTGATACTAACACACCTGTATGACGAGTACTGGAATCCTCTTCCTCGTATCCAGCAATGGGGAACAACCTAACAACACCTTCACTATATGACGAAATACCAACATGCCTGCATGTAAGGCCTGGCACAAGAGATTGGAGATTATCTAAAAGATTATCAATATCCACCATCAAAACAGGGTGAACACCAGAAACAAGGGAACCTTTAACCACAATTGGAGTAGGAAGATGTGTAACACTCCGTAATGTAGTAGAAGCACTATGCATATGCTCTTCAAAATTCCTCATAGTAATCCATCTCTCTGCTTTTCTAACAGCATTTTCTCCATGACTGGATAACCTCTTAAATGACGGTGGATGATATCCAATATAATCAACAACATAAAAAATTCCCTCAGGTGCAACAAGAACACGATATACAACAGAACCATCATCTACATCTTTCTCGGCATAAATATATCCACCATATGGTGTCTGAATAACAGGAATTTCATCATCAACTTCCGGTAATTTTGCATAACCATCTTTTACAAGTATTGTTGTCTTTTCAAAACCACTACCAATAGTCAGAGGGACATGTACGTATGCAAATGTAGGAAGCCAGTTAGTAGCAGCCAATACCCATATAAGACATATAATCACCAACCAACGAACTTTTATATTTTTCATAGGCAGAACACCTCCTTAATATTCATTTTTCTCCCAGCATAAATTCTCCCAACATGAACAATCACATATAGAGCGGAGGTGCCCTGCTTCTGATTTGCCCTGCTTCTGATTTGCCCTGCTTCTGATTTGCCCTGCTTCTGATTAAGATACATCATCAGATCACCAAAACTATTTTAGCATACACAAAAAATATAGGTACAAACAAACTATATTTCCTTCAAGTTGATAACATATTCATTATTCCGTCTTCCTTACCACACCTTTTGTGCCATCTACCTCCACATACATGCCGTCTTTCAGCACTTTGGTGGCATCACCTGTTCCCATCACTGCCGGTATACCATACTCACGGGCAACAATAGCGGCATGGGACAATGGCCCTCCTGTGTCTACAACAACACCACTGGCAAGGGCAAATAGTGGTGTCCACGCAGGTGTGGTGTATGGTGCTACCAATATAGCACCCTCCTCC
>JAMORD010000015.1 GCA_027063755.1 bacterium
GATTGAACTAATAGCGTATATTAAAGTTTAGTCTGCATATGAAACATCTACAGCGGTGCGCGGGCACCGCCTTTTTGTTTTTTGCCGTCAGAAATTAGCAATAAGTTGTTTGTTTGCGTTTGTATCCAACATTACACTTTTAGTTTAAAATATCAGTAGAAATAAAACATTGTGGGGTGATAGATGTGGGCTTTCCAAGGGAGTTTTTAGATGCCTATAAAGAAAAGATGGTGCCCCGAAAGGGGAGTGAGAAGGACTTTATTGTAGAGGTAGAGAGTATCTCCGAATTGTTTGCCATTATTGACAGCTTTATAGTCAACAAAGTCAGACTTATCACTATTACATGTTATCCAGAGCCTAAGGGAGACAGATTGTTTTTAGAGTATCACTTTACCGATGGGCCCGGTGTCATTTCACTGAAGATCCAGGTGCCAGACGATAAGAAAATGCCCTCTCTTACGCCTAAACTTCCCGCTGCTGGTTGGGCTGAAAGAGAGATTATGGATCTGTTTGCCGTTGAGTTTGAAGGTCATCCCAACCCGGCAAGGCTGCTTATTCCGGAACATGTACAGCGCGGTGTCTATTTAAGGTCATAAAAGGGGGGAAGGCTGATGTCTTATAAATTTCCACTTGGACCGTTTCACCCTTCGCTTGAAGAGGGAGAGTACTTTGAGCTGGAGATAGAGGGTGAGGTTATCAAAGAGGTTAAGATCCGTATTGGTGTATCCCATCGTGGTATAGAAAAGCTTGCCACAAAGAAAAACTATATGCAGAATTTGGGACTTGTTGAGCGTGTGTGTGGCATATGCTCTATGCACCACACATGGGCATATGTGCAGTCTGTAGAGAAGGCTCTAGGGCTGCAAGTGCCTGAGAGGGCCGAGTACATCAGGGTTATTGTAGGCGAGCTTGAAAGGTTGCATTCTCACATTTTATGGTTTGGACTTGGAGCCCATGCTATTGGCTTTGATTCTCTTTTTATGTTTCTCTTTGGTATAAGAGAGGCTGTTATGGATGTACTTGAGGCCATATCGGGCAACCGTGTCAACTATGCCATCAATACTATTGGTGGAACAAGAAGAGATATCACAGATTCTGACATGATACTGAAAATGCTTGACGAGCTTGAGAAGAATGTTGCCAAGGCAGTTGATGTTGTTCTCAATGATAAGACTTTCCGTATGAGAACCGAAGGAGTAGGTAAGATGACGCCCCAGCAGGCATATGAGTGGGGTGTGCTTGGTCCTACGCTGAGGGGAACAGGAATCAAGTCTGATATCAGAATAGATGCTCCGTATAGTGTGTATCCCGAGCTGGAGTTTGAGGTGCCTGTAGTAGATGATGGTGATGTCTTTGCCCGTGCTGTTGTCAGAGCCCTTGAGGTACTGGAGTCAATCAAGATTATTAGGCAGGCACTAAAGAAAATGCCATCTGGACCATACAGAATACCAAGGGTACCACCTGTTGTTGCCCCAGCCGAGACCATAGCAAGGGTTGAAGCCCCTCGTGGTGAGTTGATTTATCACCTTATCTCTAATGGAACAAACAAACCACACAGGTTGAAGATAAGAACACCTACCATTATGAATTTGCCAGCCCTTGCTGAGATGATGAAAGGTGCTTCTATTGCCGATGCACCACTGCTTGTGCTTCATATTGACCCATGTATGTCTTGCATGGATAGATAAGGGGGGATGGCTGTGAAAGGGAAGGCATTTATAGGAATCTTTATCTGGGCATTTATCCTGTGGCTTCTACTGACTATGTCTTTGAATGTGTGGGAAGTTGTAACGGGATTGCTTATTGCCCTATTTGCCGCTTTTGCCGGTTCTTCTATGCTTGCCGAGACAAGATGGGTAGAGGTGTTGGTAAATCCTGTTAAATGGCTTGGATTCATTGCCTACCTTGTTGTGCTGTGGGTGGAGATTGTAAAGGCTTCTGTAGATGTGTGGATGAGGGCTATGGGACTGAAGAAACCCGATGTGGATGCCGGGGTGGTTGCCATACAGGTACCCAATGAGTCTGTAGAGTCTATGGTGATGCTGGCAAATTCTATAACACTGACACCGGGTACCATCACGGCAAAGATAGAGCCAGAGAAGAAAACGCTATATATTCACTGGATTGCCGTTGGCGATAAAGAGAAATGGTATGAGGATATTGCCGCTGCTCTCAATCGCGGTGTAAGGAGGGTTTTGCCATGAGTGTATGGGGTTACATGTTTATTGGACTGATAGTGCTCTCTATTCCCATGCTGTATATTGTGTTTACCGGCAAGACCATACTGGAAAAACTTGCTGCCCTTGATACCATAGGTGCTATGGGCATTGCCGCTCTTATGATGTTTGCCGCATATTCAGGTAGGAATATATATATGGATATAGCTCTGACATTGGCTATGCTTGATTTCCTTGGTAATCTTGCCTTTGCCCGCTTTATTGCAGGGAGGTGGAACTAATGGATATATATGCCTATATCTCGTTTGGCTTTGCCTTCTTGTTTCTTATAGGGGCTGTTGTTGGGGTGTTTCGCTTTAAAGACGGTTATCAGAAGATGCAGGCTGTTACTATTGCAACAAGTATGTCAATGTTCTGGTTTGCTCTTGGTGTTGCCCTCTACAGCATGGATATAACTACGGCTGTGAAGGCACTGCTTGTATATCTCTTTATGCTAATCACATCTGCTGTGTCTTCCAACATGGTTGTTAGGGCATCGCTTGAGGCTGGCATTAAAGTGGAGGGAAAAATCAACCTCTTTACAGAGGGTGGTGATGAGCAATGATTTATGTACATATAGGTGTTGTAGCCCTAATGGCACTTGCCGCCATATATATACTGTTTAGCAACAACAATCTTTACAATGTTGTTGCCCTTGAGGTTATTGGTGTGCTTGCCGTTTTGGAATTTTTGCTTCTTCATGCTCCCGATGTGGCCATTGCCGAGGCCGCTGTTGGAGCTGTTCTTACCCCATTTGTGTTTCTTGTTGCCATACGCCTCACAAAGAGAGGTGAAGAGAGATGATGAGAAAAATTGTTGTTACCGTGGTATTAATAGTCATTTTCTTCTATCTCGGGCTTAGCCTGTATAGCGTGAGAACATTTGGTGACCCAATGGGGGCCACATATGTCGGTATGCATATTCTTAAAGATGCTATAGGGAGAACGCATGCCTCTAATGTGGTGACTTCTATTGTGTTTGGATACAGAGGATATGACACATTGGGTGAGGCAACGATATTCTTTGTTGCCGTTCTTGGTTTCTACTGGACTATCTCCCGTATGAAAGGGGGGAAGAAAAGTGACCATAGTAGCTGATAAGACAGCAAGACTGCTGTATCCTTTCATACTTGTATTTGGTGCTTATGTCATCATACACGGGCATCTGACACCAGGTGGAGGTTTTCAAGGTGGTGTAGCCATTATAGGTGCCCTTGCCCTTGTATACCTTGCTATGGGAATGAAAGCAGTTCACAAGTATGTATCGCTCCGAAGTCTGACAGTTGCAGATAGTCTTGGTGCTCTTCTGTTCTTGCTATGGGCATTTTTGGGGCTTGTATACACTGGCTATTTCTTTGGAGACTTTGTGGGTAAGCTCTGGGGTGATGGAACATTTAGAAGCTTGCTCAGTAGTGGTGTTATAGCTTTGATGAATATATCCGTTGGTATAAAGGTGCTTGGTGGTGCTGGAGAAATTGTTGTTGGACTGGTAAAGGGGGTGAGTGCCGATGCTTAGTGTTATCTTTTACGGTATCCTCATGGTGATGTTTCTCTTGGGACTAGCCGTTTTACTGCTGTCAAAGAATGCCATTAAGGCTGTTATGGGACTTGGTGTAATGACAACGGCACTCAATGTGTTTCTTGTATCGCTTGGCTATGTCAAAGATGGTACTGCTCCAATATTCTTTGATATTGACTTTACAACAAAAGCTGCCGATCCTATTCCGCAGGCCCTTACACTGACATCTATTGTTATTGACATTGCACTGACGGCTTTGGCACTTGGGTTTGTTGTGTATCTGTTTAAGAAGACAGGATCTGTAGATCTTCGTGATATGAGGAGGTTGAGGGGATGATGGGCTTCTTAGGACTTGGTGATCAGTGGGTATCACTGCTTATAGTGTTTCCATTACTTGGTGCCTTTCTCATACCGTTTGTATATGCTTTTGTGAAGAATAAAAAGATATCTGCATGGATAGCCATACTTACCACAGGTGCTGGCCTTGTGGTGGCGATAGACACGCTTATGAAAGTGGTTAGTGGACACACTATAGAGGTTATCATGGGTGGTTATATGCCTCCTATGGGTATCAACTGGAAAGTAGATATCTGGGGAGCTCTACTTACAACACTTATATACTTCATAGGCTTTCTTGCCACCATATACTCCATGGGATATGTTAAAAAAGATAAGTGGGTTCAGTATTTTGCCACTATGCAAGTTATGATTGCCGGTGCAGTAGGTGTGGCTATGACAGGTGACCTATTTAACATGTTTGTATTCTTAGAGGTTGCATCTATCTCGGCATACATACTTGTGTCTACAGAACCTGAGGCATCTACACTTGAGGCTTCATTTAAATACCTTGTGCTTGGTAGCATGGCCACCTCTTTCATACTGCTTGGTATTGGTCTACTATATGGTGCATACCATACACTAAACATATATGATATTGCCTCTAAGATAGGGGCACATCCTATGCTTGATATTACCGCTATTGCACTGCTTCTTGTTGGTCTTGGTGTTGAAGGTGCAATGTTCCCGCTAAATAGCTGGCTTCCCGATGCACATCCATCTGCTCCATCTCCCATCTCCGCTATGCTTTCAGGTACTCTTATTAAGATTGGACTTGTTGGAATTGTCAGGGTTTTGATTATGGTGAAGAATACACCTTACTTTGACAGGATTCTTTTTATTCTTCTTGTGTGGGGTATAACGACATCCTTGTGGGGAGAACTTTCTGCCCTCAGACAGAAAGATATTAAGAGGATGCTTGCTCATTCTTCTTCTGCCCAGATGGGTTATATCGTTGCTGCACTGTCTACATTTACTCCTGTTGGTATTGCCGCAGCACTGATGCATATGCTTGTGCATGCTTTATCTAAGGCACTTCTGTTTATGTCTGCCGGTAGCATGATAGAGGGTAGACATACAAGGGATATTGAAGGTCTTAGAGGCAGTGGAAGGAATCTTTCTGGTACTATGTTTGGTGTTGGTGTACTTTCTCTTGTGGGGCTTCCACCACTGCCTGGTTTCTTCTCTAAGTTTCTTATCCTTGTATCTGTGTATCAGAAATGGGGACTGACACCTGTCATATTTATATTGTTGATTACAATTGCCGAAGTCTTTTATTATCTTAGAACAACAGCTGTTATCTTTGATGTAGGTGAAAAGATAAAAGAAAACGGTTATATACTTTTTTCAACCATTTTACTTGGTATTACCGTGATAGTGCTTGGCTTTATGCCCCATGTGCTGGAGCATATTGCCACTGTAGGAAAAGATACATTGGCAGCATCGGTACTTCCTTATACCTCTCTTATGCCATCGGGTAATTTATTTATAGCAATAAGCTGGCTACTTGGTGCTGCAGTGATATGCCTTATTCCCGGCCTTAGAATTGTGGGGATATTGCTTGGTATTGGTGCCGGTGGCTATGGCGTATATACCATGCTCGGTGCTACGGTACCAGCTGTGGTGTCTGTGCTTGCCTACCTTGCCGTGTTTGGGATTGTGTTTGCACATATGCAGGGTGATGGTAAGGCAGATGGTGTTAAAGATGCCCTTCTGTTTGTGGCATTTGCCTCACTGATGGCTGTGCTAAATACAAATAGCATGTTTGTTGTTCTGTATTTCTGGGAGCTTATGAGCGTGATGGCGTTCTTCATGTTCCTTACAGAACCTCGCAGGGCTATGAGTGGTGTTAATTATTCCACCATGATGACAGCTTTTTCTTATATCTTCATGCTGGGTATCGTTGTTCTGTATGTTAATACAGGTAGCTATGAGACGGCAAAACTTTCATATGTATTTGCTGCAATCCTTATAGGTGTGGCCATGTCACTTAAACTGGGTGTGTTCCCATTCCATGTATGGGCAGAGTATGGATATAAAGAGGCGCATCCCGTAGTTGCCGGCTACCTGTCTGGTGCTGTTTCCAAGGTAGCATTCTTCCTACTGTTTATAGCAGCTGCTTATGCCACATTGCCTGCCAAGTTAAACTATATTCTTATACTCCTTGCTGGCATTTCCATTGTGTGGGCTGGTTATAGGGCCATTGTTGCCGATGATCTTATGGGAATATTGGCATATTCTTCTATCAGTCAGATGTCTTATGTCCTTGCCGGTGTGCTTATCGGCGGTGCTGCTATGAGTGGTGCATGGCTTCATGCACTGGGTCATGCCGTATTTGAAACGGGATTGTTTATTGTTGCCTATGTGATACTTCTCATATATGGCACCACAAAGATAGATGAGCTCAAGGGTAAAGGTGGGGTGCACCCTGCCATATTCTACCTTTCCATAGTCTTGTTTATGTCACTTGCCGGTGTGCCACCACTATCTGGATTCGTATCTAAATGGCTTATGTATCAGGGAGCACTTGATGGTGGATTTGGACTTGTTGCAGTGCTCATGATGATTGGTTCTGCCATGTCCATGATGTATGGTCTGAGGTTTATCATTGCCCTATCTGGCAAGCCCCAGAAAGGTGGAGAGCTTTCTATTGTGCCACTTACTATATATGCTCTTATCACCTTGGGACTGGGTATCTATCCATGGCCTTTCTTTGAAAAGCTGTCTGTTGCCCTTGCACCATTTAAAGTAAATGTTCCACTGACATGGAAAGAGCTTGTGCTTGGTACATCTGGCGGTGGAAAGTATACAGCTCTAATGATTATTACCCTATTTGTGCTGTCGTTTATCTTATTCCTGATATTCTACGCTCTATCTGCACCAGCAAAGAGAAAAGGCAAGGTATTCAGAGGTGGTACTTTCTACGAACCTACCGATGAAAATCTACCAGCTCTTGGTGATATGTTGTGGCCTATGGGACATGTTGGTCAGTATATTTCATACTTTGATACATGGCACGAAGGGGTTGCCGTTTTTACGCAGACAGCTGCCGATGTACTTAGAGGGGTATACACAGGATATCTACCCGACTATGCACTATATGTCTCTATCACCCTGGCAGTAGTGCTAAAACTTGCACACATATGATTGGAAAGGGGTGGTGATGGTGAACATATATATCACATATATCCTATTGGGCGTATTGCTTCCGCTGATTGCCCTTTTGTATGATGGTATAGAAAGGAAGATGACAGCTCGTATTCAAGGTAGGGTTGGACCGCCTATTACCCAGTCTTGGCTTGACTTTATCAAACTTCTTACTAAGAAGGTGAAATTGCCTGAAGATACAAATATGCTTATGCTTTTTACCGGACTTGTGCTAATGTTTGCAGGGGCCTTTATACCACTAATTATGGTCTTCATGAGAAAAGGTGATTTGATACTGCTTATGTATCTAATGGTAGGTGGTACTCTGGGGATACTCCTTACCGGTCTTGCGTTTCGTAGTCCATATAGCCGTGTTGGTGTATCCCGTGAGATGCAAATGGCATTTGCCTATGAGATATCTTTTATATTTGCCATTGTCATTACCATTATGGTGACGGGCTGTCGTACACTTGAATCTTGCAATGTTTCTTCTATACCACTTGTAAAATGGCCGCTGCTTCTCATTCCGTTTATTCTGTTCTTGTTTGTGGCGCCTGCCAAAGTGGGTGTTGTTCCTGTGGATATTGGTGAGGCAGAGAGTGAAATAGCAGAAGGTCCCTTTGTGGAGATTGGAGGAAGATATCTTGCCATAGCCAAGCTCTCAAAGAGCATGAAAATGCTTGCCCTGATGCAGCTGATAACACTCTTGTATCTGCTTCCTGCTGATGTTACCGGTATATGGTACTGGATTTATTCTTTCGTTATAGATGGTGTGCTTGTGTTCTTCACCATATCTGTGGTGAGAAATGCTGCCAGTAGAATAAAGATAGACCAGGCTGTAAAGTTTTATGCTACGGTGCCACTTACCATAGGTATCATAGGACTTGTTATTGTATACCTCATGAGGGGGTGGGGAATGTGAGTTTGTGGAGTTTGCTGTTTGACCCAGACAATTCTATTTGGGTATACCGTATTAATGCCGGTTCATGTAATGGTTGTGAAATAGAGACAACACCACTATTTACCCCACGATATGATGCCGAGAGATTTGGTATCAAATGGGTGGGCACACCAAGACATGCCGATGTTGTACTTGTTACTGGACCTGTTACCGCTGTAGCCAAAGAGAGTGTTATGGAAGTGCTTTCCCAGGTGCCAGATCCCCATGTTGTTATAGCTATAGGTTCCTGTGCTGTATCAGGTGGTGTGTTTAGGGGGAGCTATGCCCTTGAAGGACCCCTTGATAATTTATATCCTGTTGATCTCTATGTGCTGGGGTGTCCACCAAAGCCTGAAGGGATACTTACAGCTCTTCTTGAGGCTAAGAAAATACTAAAGGCAAAGAGAAAAGGTCAACATCAGGAGAAACCACTTGTGGTTGATCCTGCAGGGATGGTGATGGGGCGATGAAGGTTGGAGTAATACTGAAACACATATGGGAAAATCTATTTACAGAACCTATGACGAAGAAGTTTCCGAAGGAACCTGTACAGTTGCCAGAAGGTTTTAGAGGTAGGGTTGGCTATATACCTGAAAACTGCATCATGTGTAATATGTGTGTGCTGAACTGTCCCGCAAATGCCATAGAAATCAAGCCTGAAGAAGATGGTAAGCGTTGGACACTCCACTATGATAGATGTTTAAACTGCATGATATGTGTAGAGGTGTGTCCTGTAGAGGCACTTTACAATGATGACAAAGAACCGTTTAGGGTGGTAACTGACAGGATCAATGCCATAGAGACAGGTAAAGTGCCCATGGTGTCTTGCCCTATATGTGGTAAAAAGGTGCCAAGACCCTCTAATACAATGGTAAAGCGTATGATGAAAGAAGTTACACCAAGGAATCTTTTAAAGGCAGCGGTATGTCCTCAGTGCAAAAAAGATCATAAACCTGAAGAGATAGATGCCATCATAGATAAGATTCTTGAAGAAGGTTCCTATCCCGATATGGATAAACTTCTGGGTAAAGAGGGGTTAGAATAGTATTGTCTTATAGTTGATATATGTGGGGAGCTTAGGCTCCCCCTTTTTGTCCTTTTTATGTATATAATAAGAAAAATATCAATGATAGTTGGAGGCGGGTTTATTGCCATTCTTAAGTGAGATATTGGGTAATGGTAAAATAGTAAGAGAAACCGTTGGTGAATGGATTGCATATGTAGATGTGTGGTTATCTTTTACTGAGGAATCGAGTGGGAAATCGGATTGGATAAATTGGGAGTTGTTTTGGTATGATTATGTAGGATTTTTAAGAATGGAAGATTCACGAGCTGTTTTTAGAAATTTGCTAGATATTTGTTTTAATAAAAGACATGATGTTGTTAGAGATATATGCGAGTTGTCGTATTTGGGAAAAATATATCAGTTTTCTATTTTTTCTGTTGTTGTTTCACAAAGTGAGTATAAGTATGGTAAAAGCTTGCTTATGGAACGAGAAGGATTTTTTAAAAACTTGTATTTACAAGGTAAGCCTGAAGAAAATAAAAAAGAAAAAGGTGTTGGGAAAAAAGGGGAATTTATTGAAGAGATAGAAGAGTATCTACGAATTTGGGCAAAATTGCTTGCTTGTAGTAGTAATAGCAACCAAGTGTTTGCTGATTTGGGGATATCTCTATATCAGAGAGTTGGTTTAATATTAGATAATGTTCCGTGTATGAAGCCTTTTATTTACCATGGAGGCTCAGATGAAACAAATATTTTTGGTAGAGGTGTGAAAATTTATCCTCTGCTGAGGAGAGGGCTATAATGATTCGTCGATGTATTAATGATATAGAGAAATTTATAAAAAGTAAAGAAGAGTTATGGCATTCTGTTATAAAGGATGAAGAATTCGAAAGAAAATTTTCCAAAGGAGTAGTAGCTTTGCTTGTTGAAAATGGTAATCCTGAAAATGGGCTGATGGACCGTATTGGTAGTTCTGAATTTGGGAAGGAGGAAGTGATTAGCCTTTATAAGATGTGGTTAACTGGGGATCTATGGAAGATTCTTTTAGCAGAACCAGATAGGCTATGGGAGTTAGTAGAGGAAGATCAGAAAGTAGAGGAAGATCAGAAAGTAGAGGAAGATCAGAAAGTAGAGGAAGATCAGAAAGTAGAGGAAGATCAGAAAGTAGAGGAAATTCAAGACCATTTATATAGCTTGATTGAAAATGCCTCTGCTAGTTTAGAAGAATATTGTGCTTTTATGAGTCTTATCGTTTTGTATAGTTTGTTATATAACAATAACTTTGATAACACTAAATTGTCTGGTAATTTAGTGAAGAAGGTTGAAGTTCTTTATACTAAATTTTGTTCTAAGCTTTGCATAGAGCATAGGGTAGCAGAGGAAAATAACATTGTGTATTTATTACATTTATGGTGGCTGAGTATCAAGTTATTCTATAAAGAGCGTTCTGAAAATAACGTTCCTAATAGTTGTAAAGGAGAAAAAAAGGAAAAATGTACATTTTGGTTTTATCTTTTTGTGTTGGATGATAAAGAAGAAGAAAATTTTTCTCAGTGTTGGCTATGTCTTGATATCGATGATATTTTATCTTATTTTTCAATTGACTCAGAATGGAAAAATAAGATACAGAAAAAGAAATTAAAGATAGAAGAGATATGGAAGAGGAACTCTCCAGGGGAAAAAAGAAATATTCTAACTTTGGGTGTGTTGAGTTTGTTAAGTTCTATGCATAAATATCTGGAAATAGCAAAAGATACTGGTTCTCAACGTTCTTTCAATTCCAACTATGAGCTTTGGGGAAAAAATTATGGATATACTGACAAGTGGATTAGGATTGTTGGTGGTAGATTAGCAATAGAGCTATTTTTCTTTTTATCTTTCTTTCAGTATTCGCGGGACACAAAACAAAAGAAATATATAGATACTTTATTTAAAATATCTTATTCTGAACTTGTTAGTTTTATTTTGTATCTTATAGCTACTAGTGAAGAAATACAATTTATAGAAAAACGATCAACAGGTGTTGAAAGTTATGAAAGAGTATGGCGTAATTTGCTAGGTTATATAAATAAAGTGTTTTGCAGCTTCTTAACTTGCTAATTTCTGATAATTGTTTCTATAATTTTCTTAGTATTTTTAATTAGGGGGGATGGGGCTTGATTGAGAATATAAGATGGAACGTCTAAATTAGTAATCTTGATGTTGCTGCTCTCATTTGTACATTCTTCTAGTATCTCAATTATTAGGTTAGTATATTTGGTAAAATTATTTACTGTAAGTAAATAATCCAATAAAAAAATATGTTTAATGGACAGATTTATTGAATTGTTGGTACTTTCGCATAAAAGATGCTTGATGAGCAATTTTTGCTCAATGTCTGGTATGGAGGAAACCCATAACCAAAGTTTGTTGTTCTTCTGTATGTTTTTATAGTCTTTGTCACTATAATAAGGGTAGAGGTTAATAGTTTTCTCTAATTCCTTAGTAAATGGGTTTGATGCTATGAAATCTTTTAACTTCCAGTCTTGGTTTTTTGCATATTCTGGGGAGAGAAAGGTGTATATTGATGTTAACCAAAAAATTATAGAGTTAATTGATTTATTTGTAAATTGTTCAATAGATTTTAGTTCGTCTAGGATAAGAACAAGATCATTGATGGAGGTTACGTTTCTAATAGCTAGTATAGTTGACAATATTATGTAGGCTGTATCCAATTTTCTCGTTATTTTATCTTGTTGTTGGCTTAGATTTTCTTCTTGTCGTAATATTTGTTGCAATATCTTTTCTTTTATGATTTTTATTTGTGGCTTTAGCTGGAGAGACTTATTTATGATTTTCTTTATATCCCTATATGTTAGGAAATGAAAACTAGAATGCGTTATGGTTTGAAATGTCTTTTCAACAATATTAGATATTTCGTTGTCTCCTAGTGAAATATTTAAATATTTCTTAATTAATTTGTCTTCTTGGTTAATAATTTTTTTTATGGCTTCTGCGGTGCTAAAAGCACCTATTGTAGGGATTATATATGTTATATCAAATAACTTTTCTAAAGTGTTATTTACTATTTCTGCTGATAAGTTGTGAGGGGGGTGTTGTTTAATTACTTTTAAAATATTCCCTATTGGTACAATAAAAGTTACAGTGTTTAAAATGTCTGGCGTAGGTGCTATACTTTCAAAAGATGAAAAAACTCTTATGATTCTGATAGCGTCAAGGAGCTTATCTGGAGGTATTCTGTCCATGTCTTCGATTACAATAACAATATTGCTAAAGTTTCTTTTTCTTACTTCTTTTATTATTTCTATGAATGCCAGCTTGAATTCATATGTGTTGTCTTCGATGTTATTCGTGTTTTCTTCATACGAAACCTCCTTTGTGTATTTAAATAGTACTTCTATGATTTCGTTTTTGTGTGTAATTACTAGATAGCTTGTTAAAAATAAAGACATTGAAAAAAGTATAATGTAAGGTTTTTGGATCAAAAGAAATATTGTCTGTAAAAAAGAGAATGTTGGCAAGATCATTCCTAGCGTTATCCCTATAGGCAAAGTAGCGAGAAGTGTGAATAATAAGAAGCGTTTTTCTTTTGATGATTGTTTTAATGATTCTGATGTTATTGTAATTGTGATTGTAACA
>JAMORD010000016.1 GCA_027063755.1 bacterium
TTGCCATTGTTTATGACACAAAGCGGGGTAGCACGGCAAAGATAGCAGGGTACATATCGGAGCCGCTGAAAGATGCAGGCTATGAGGTGGATATATGCAAAGTTTCGGAGTGTACAGATGTATCTTCTCACGATGCCATTATTGTGGGTAGCCCTATTTATTACGAATCACCGTTAAAAACGGTGAAAAGCTGGCTACATAAGCACAGTGGTGATCTGAAAGAGAAGCCAGTATGTTTGTTTGTAGTCTGTATGGCACAGAGGTTTGGGCATCCTTTTAAGTCGTATGTATATAAGCATTATCTTGCTGCGCTGCGAAAGGCGCTGGGCAAAGAGCCAATATGTCAGGGAGATATTATGGGCTATGTGCTAAAAGAAAACCCACAGTCAAGAGAAGATGCTATAGCATTTGGCAAACATGTGCTTGAGTCCTTAAGCAGATAAGAGATAAATCTATTGTAAATATTTGGTGTATATTAAAACCCCAAGTGTAAATATCTGCCTCATAGTTTTTATATAATAAAGATGGTGAATGATATGAATGTAGATGAGGCACTGCATATACTCGGGTTTTCGCATATGCCCGATGAAAAGGCTCTGAAGGACACATACCGCTCTCTTGTGCGACGGTATCATCCCGATGTTAGCACAGAGGCCGATGCCGAGAGTCGCATGGCACAGGTTAATGAGGCGTACCTCATTGTTATGCAGGCTCTATCTGAGAGGAAAAAGACAAAGCCCGCTGAGCAGTTTTCCATTTCGGCACAGTCGATTGCCATGCTTATAGAGGCACTTGACCACTACAGTGTGTGTCCCGCCATGTTTCGACTTATATATGACCTGAAAGGTGCACTCAGCACATACTACAAGGCTGTGCAGATAGGCAAACCGGAGCTTATAAAGACACAGGAGCCTATGATTAAAAGGGCATATCTGTATCTGAAGATTTTTCAGAAGGTGGAACCTACGCTGGAGGTATTACCTGAAGACATCAGGCACAGCTTTATGTATAGGCTTGGTGAGTTTCTTGCGGGAAACCATTGGAAAGACCTCAGCAAAGAGGTTAATACTCTGCTGGAAGCGTACTTTAGGGCGTATAGCCTTATCGTATCTTTAGAGGGAACCGAGCGGGTGCATATGCCAACACTACCATCTGGAGGAAAGGCCGAACCATCTCCCCTTGGGACATTTTCGGCTATGTCTATCTCCGGTAAGATACGCTCATTTGCCGCACGACTGAGGCTTCTTTTAGAACCCAGGGTGTTTAAGATGCCCGATGAGCTGCTTGCAGAGGTGGAGGAGATAGGTAGGCAGATAGCCGACCTAACATCGCTTGTATATATGGCAACAGATCTCCAAAAACGGCTAATGAAATATTCATACTTTGGACCGTGGATGAATGAGGTCAAAGCATATATTACCAAGCTTGTATCTGGTGCCGTGGCTATAGGTGATAAAGATGTTGATGTGGAGGGTTTAAAGCTACTATACCGCTCTGCCGTTTCCGTGCTTGACGAGATGAACGAGGTACGGGCACTTGCCCGAGAGGTTGCGTCATTGTTTTTTAAGGCACATGTGCCTTATGATATTCAGGAATTTGTAGAAAAGGTGTCGCGTGGTGAGGTATTTGCCGGTAAGTCGTGGTCTGATATCCCCATGCTTCTTCATGAGCTTAGGAGGTACCTTGAGGGGGTGCTTTCTCTGGGGGAAGTGGTGCATGAGGTGTCTGCACTGCTTGACTCTATACACGAGAAAATATCATGTCTTCAGTGTGAAGACATAGATGATGCATTTGACGCCCTTAAAGGGCGGGTATGGGGCAGACTGTCACCGCAGGTGCCTTCCACCGATGCCTTTTCTACAATGTTGTCGGAACTCAGGGCCATAGATGCGTTCTTAGATGTGATGTCTCTGGAAGACTGCGACAGTGTATCTGGAGTGATGAGGGGATTGTATTCTGAGGAAATGTTACTAAGAAAAATGGGAAGGGAGTGAAGTGTATGGACAGAGAAGTGTTAAGTAGAGTGCTTAGGGAGGCACTCTCACGGGGAGGAGACTTTGCCGATGTGTTTGTTGAGGACAGCACACGGTACAGTGTTTCTAT
>JAMORD010000017.1 GCA_027063755.1 bacterium
CGTCGGCAGGCTTTTTTTCATAGAGAGGAGGTGAAAGTGTGATTACAGGTAAGAGTCCCAGACCAGAAAAGGTAAAGAAGGTCCAGGAGATTAGAGAGAAAATAGCAAAGGCCTCTGCAGTGATTCTTACAAAGTTTGAGGGTATTACCTCAGGTGATATGATGGACCTTCGTGCCGAGATTCGCAAAAACGGTCTTGAGATGAAGGTCTACAAAAACACTCTCATCCGTATCGCATTTGAAGAGGAGGGATACGAGGATATCCCAGCTGAGGCATTTAAGTATACAACCGCAATGATCTTTGCCTACGATGACCCTGTAGTAGCCGCAAAACTCTACAAGGATATGAGAAAGCAGTATGAGGCATTGGAGCCCAAACTGCTTATTCTTGAAGGTAAGGTCTTTGGTCCTGAAAAGGTTGAACAGCTTGCAGAGATGCCTTCCAGAGAGCAGGCACTTGCTATGGTGGCTGCTGCATTTGCTGCACCGCTTAAAAACATGGCAAGTGTGCTTCAGGCACCGGTAAGAGATCTTGCCAATGTTCTTCAGGCTCTGAAGAACAAGAAAGAAGAAGAGGGAGCATAAGGCTCTGAGCACCTAAAAACCAAAAAAACAACAAGAATAAAAGGAGGTAGATAAATATGTCCTGCACAAAGGAACAGATCATTGAAACCCTTAAGGGTATGACCGTTATGGATCTCGTGGATCTTGTAAAAGCAATAGAGGAGGAGTTTGGTGTTTCCGCATCCGCTCCTGTAATGATGGCCGCCATGCCAGCTGGCGGTGCTGCTGCTGAGCCAGCAGAGGAGAAGACCGAGTGGGATGTTGTACTCAAAGAGGCCGGTCCTAAGAAGCTCAATGTTATTAAGGTTCTTCGTCAGCTCACCGGTCTTGGTCTTAAAGAGGCCAAAGAGCTTGTTGACAAGGCTCCTTCTACAATCAAAGAGGGTATTTCTAAGGAAGAGGCCGAGGACATCAAGAAGAAACTTGAAGAGGCCGGCGCCGTTATTGAGCTCAAGTAATTTCACAGACTTTCTTTTACGAGTGATTAGGGAGGGGTATTTACCCCTCCCTTTGTTGTATAATATTGTAGGTGGGATGATGAGTCCCACTTTATTTGTTATATAAGAGGTGATTTGCAATGAACTGGGCAGATGTAATAGAAAAAATTGAACCGGAGATCAAGCAGATAGTAGAAGATGCTGGTTATATGTTTGTAGATCTTGTGCATCGCAGGGAGGGTAGGTCGTCTATTCTCTCTGTGGTTATACATAAAGACCCTTCTGTTAGTTTGAAAGATTGTGAAAAGGTTAGCAGAAGGGTTGAACTGTTTCTTGACTCGGTGGATATCATTCCACAGAGGTATATTCTGGAGGTAACATCTCCGGGACTTGATAGAAAGATTAGACGAGATTTTGAGTACGACATTTTTAAGGGAAGACTTGCCCGTATCACATTTGTAGATGATGAGGACAAGGTGCGAACGACAGAGGCTACCCTTGTGGGTATACAAGATGAAGAGCTTGTTGTAGAAAAAGATGGTAGCCTCTATCGTATTCCACTATCTTCTATTAAAAAAGCAGTACTCATTCCACAGATATGAAAGGGTGTGGTGGGCATGATAACAGGAAAAGAGCTTATTAAGGCGATGGAAGAGGTTAGCAGACTAAAAAACCTGTCTATTAATGAGGTTATAGAAGCACTGGAAGATGCACTAGTGATTGCCTATTTTAGGCATATGAGGATAGATAAGAAAGATAGAGAAAGATTAAGGGATATTGTGAGAGCACATGTTGACATGACAACAGGTGAGATAGATATTATCCATAAGAAGCAGGTTGTGGAGAATGTGGATGACCCACTTACCCAAATATCGGTAAATGATGCAAGGAAACTGGGATTCAACGCAGAAGTTGGTCAGCATATAGAGCTGAAGTTTGACCCTAAGAAATTTACAAGAGATGAGGTTAACATTGTTCAGCAGGTATTTAACCAGCGTATAGCCAATGCCCAGAAGGAGCACAAATATGAATACCTGAAGTCTCTTGAGGGCACGCTGGTAAGAGGACGCATTATTGGGGTGGAGAAGGGTAT
>JAMORD010000018.1 GCA_027063755.1 bacterium
CTGAAGGTTTAATGTAAATATCATTACCTATAGATGCAACAACATCTCCCCTTGGAGAAACTACTACATGTTCAACTTCACCATAATATTCAATACCAGAAGCCCTTGAAAGGCTCATATTGGGTAAATATATCTTGTAAACCCCATGTTTTGTAGCAATATATAAAGAATCTCCATATCTATATATGTCATTGACCTTATCATTAATGACTGTCTTTTTATAATGGCAACCAGAATCATAAATATGAAGCCCGGCATATGTGGCAACATATATCTTATCGCCGATAATTTGCACATCGTTAATATATGCACCTACACTTGATTTACATGTTTTTCCGTTATGCTTATTTAGTAACCACAGTTGTTCTGAAGACCCCACAGCAATATAATCATCTGAGACATCTACTGTTTGATATGCACCAGAAGGAACCCCCTCATAGCTACCATATGTTTGGCTAACATGTTTATCCAAATAAACAACAGATAATCCAGCCCCTGTTATCATATATAACCTATCATGGTTATCTCCAACTATTTTCTTCACATAAACATCGGGAAGACCATAAGAAGTGTCAACAGTCTTCAATATGTATCCTGAAGAACTAACACTATAAACACCATTATCAGTAGCTATCCATATATTTTTTTCAGACGATACCCATATATCATTGATACGGGTATACATACCAAACTTATAAACCTGAGCTATAGCATTAGGTATATATAAATCAGCCAAGAGGAAGAGGAGGCTGAATAATATCACCGTTATTTTCTTTATCGTCTTCTTCTCCATCGCTACCCTCCCCTATAAGTCGTAAAAACTCATCTTCATCAATAATATTAAGCCCCAACTTTAGAGCCTTTTCGTATTTACTACCAGGATTCTCACCTACAACAACATAATCAACTTTTTTGGACACACTGCTGGCTACCCTACCACCAAGTCTTCTAACAGCATCGGATGCCTCTGTGCGAGACATATTCTTCAAGCTTCCCGTAAACACAAACGTCTTACCTGAAAGTTTCCCTTCTCTATACTCTTCTTTTAGCTTAACACCTGCCCTTTCAAGTTTATCAATAACTTCCCAAGTGCCCCCCTGGGAAAATGTCTTGACAATAGCATTAACTGTTTCGTCTCCGATCCCTTCAATACTATATAACTTATCTATTATATCCTGAGTTTTCTCTTTAGCTATCTTGCGCAGTTTTTCCCACCACTGCTGGTCAATATCCTCTGGTCTCTTTGAAGCAAGCACCTCAAACCATGAACGGAAATGCCTACATATAGCATTTGCCACATCTTCAGGAAACACCTTTAAATCATTATCTGATATATATCCACCTAGCTCATACAGGCTATGAAATTGCTCTGCAATAAGCGATGCAGTCTTCTGCCCCACCAACGGAATACCCAATGCATAGATAAGTTTATATAAAGGCCTATTTTTACTTTTCTCTACAGCCTTAAGCAGATTAGAAGCAGACTTTTCCCCCATACGCTCAAGGGACACAAGGTCAGACATCTTCAGAAAATACAGATCTCCAACATCTGATATAAGTCCTTTATCCACCAAAGTTTCTATAAGCTTTTCACCAAGCCCCTCAATATCCATTCCATCACGGGAGGCAAAGTGCTTAATACGACCTTTTACCTGTGCCGGGCAACGGAAACCTGTACATTTATGATATGCCCCCTCTTTCACTACTGGAGCCCCGCATACAGGGCATTTATCGGGCATTTTAAAAGGTTTTGCATCTTGAGGCCTTTTCTCTTTGACAACTTCTATAATCTCAGGTATTACCTGCCCTGCCCTATGAACAAGCACCGTATCGCCAACACGCACATCCAGTCTATTTATCTCGTCTTCGTTATGAAGTGAGGCCCTTGTCACAACAGCCCCATCAAGTACCACAGGCTTTAATATAGCCACTGGGGTTAAAACACCTGTTCTACCAACACTAACAATAATATCTTCGACAACAGTCTCTTTAACCTCAGCGGGAAACTTATAGGCAATAGCCCAACGGGGACTTCTTGCCTTAAACCCAAGCATGTCCTGATAGTCAATACGATTAACCTTAACAACAACACCATCGGCAGGATAATCAAGCGCATCTCTGTGTTTGGTCCAATAATTGCAATACTCTATAACTTCCTCTATCCCTTTGCACACCTTTGTGTGGGGATTGGTAATAAATCCAACACTTTCAGCCCATTTCAGAAATTCATAATGTGTCTGAAAACGGATACCATCAAGCTCACCAAAGGCATATGGATAGAAAAACAGAGGTCTTTCGGCTGTTATAGATGGATCCAACTGTCTAATAGAACCCGCTGCAGCATTACGGGGATTGGAAAACTCTTTGTCGCCCCTCTCCCTCTGCCTCCTATTTAACTCTTCAAAATCCTTGTATCGCATAAAGACCTCTCCGCGCACCTCTACAACCTGCGGAGGATTATCGGTCTTTAACTTTAGAGGAATAACCTTTATCGTTTTAACATTAGGTGTAACATCTTCCCCCTCTATACCATCACCACGAGTAGCTCCCAATACAAGCACACCATTTTCGTAGCGAAGAGATATGGCAAGACCATCAAGTTTATGCTCACAGACATACTCTATATCTTCATCGGTCCCCAGCAACGTTCTTACCCTCTGGTCAAACTTTCTCAAGTCTTCAAAGTCAAATGCGTTATCAAGGGACAGCATAGGCACTCTATGTTTTACAGTAGGCAAATCCTTTCTTGGAGGCGCACCAACCCTGTGAGTAGGCGAATCGGGTGTTTTTAGCTCAGGAAATCTCTCCTCTATTTCTAAAAGGAGATGAAACAATCCATCATATTCTTTGTCAGAAATAACGGGATTATCAAAGACAAAGTATTGTCTATTATGAAACTCTATAATATCTCTCAGCCTCTGAACATCATCTTCTGACGGCTTTTTTCCCTCTTTAAGAATCTTTGTTAGCTTCTCGTAAAGATCTCTACCATCTTCTACAATCTTTTCTATATCTGTCATAGCCTATGCCCCCTTTCACACCTCTACTTTATTCTACCCAAAAAGAGGAGAAGGACCCCTGGGGGTACGGGGTCCATTAGGGGGATGCATTTTCTTCCGTCTGTGGAGAAGCGGGGGACACTTCTCCTCAGGGGGTAAGGATATACTACCAAGTCTTAAAACTGTCGTCAAGGGTATTTGCTTAATATTTCTTAAAAGTTTGGCGGAGGGGGTGGGATTTGAACCCACGGGACGGCCTGGAACCGTCCAAGGGATTTCAAGTCCCCCGCATTCGTCCGCTCTGCCACCCCTCCGCAATGGAAGACCATGGAGTATTATATAACAAAAAGGTACCTCTCGGAAGGGGGAATTTGTATGAAAACTGCTTTTATCAGTAAAAGCAGTATCGCTCACAACATCAGCGAAATTCGCAAGCTTACATCATCGGAGATACTTGCCATGGTAAAGGCAGACGCATATGGTCACGATGTGCACATTGTTGTGCCGGCACTACTTGAACTTGGTATAAAAAGATTTGGTGTGGCAACACTGCAAGAAGCACTTACTGTTTCACGACTGGGGGCTAAATGGATACTAATTATGGGCACAACTGACCAATATGAACCATCTATACTTGATGAACTGGCCCTAAAGGGCATACGTATAGTCATCAATAACGCAGATTTTGGACGATTCGTGCTTGCAAATACGAAGAAACTAAAGGCACACATCATGATAGATACAGGTATGCACAGACATGGTATACTTTACTCCAATATAGACTCTATCAAGAAACTTCTTGCCACTTTTCCAGGTAGAATAGAAGGCATACTCACCCACTTTGCCAAAGCAGACAGCGACGAAGAGGTAACCCGCACCCAGATAAACAGGTTTATGTCCGTATTAAACGAAATACCACGAGAAGATCTTATTGTGCATGCAGCTAACAGCAGTGCCATATACAACTACCCAGAAGTGCACTTTGACATGGTCAGGCCTGGTATAGCCATATACGGATACAGTGAAATACCAGAATTTGACAAGAAACTTAAGAGGGTTATGCGGGTAGAAGCCACAGTATCAGACATAAGGGAAATACCACCAGGTGAAGGGGTATCATATGGCTGGCGTTTTATTGCCGATAAACCCACAAGGGTGGCCACAGTGTCTATGGGATATGCCGATGGATACAAACGTATTCTCAGCTGTAAGGTATGGGCTGGTATCAAAGGCAAAACGGCAAGACAAATTGGGAATATAGCCATGGATTTTTCCATGTTTGATATAACAGACATTGATGGTGTCAAAGTGGGCGATAAAGTTGTTATTATGGGAGAGTGGAAAGAAGGCAGTATATGGGCAAATGATATGGCAAATCTTGCAGGAACAATACCCTACGAAATACTTGTATCATTTGGAAAACGGGTAGAAAGGAAGGAGATAGAATGAAGGTCATATCAAGCAAAGACAACCCTACCTACAAAGAGATCAAGAAACTCCTCACATCATCCTCACACCGCAAGAAAACAGGCCTAACTGTTGCCATAGGGAGAAAAATAGTAGATGACATCGTTACCAGCCATCTATCAACCGATGTTAAATATATCGTGCTGACCGATGAGAAAGATGTCTCATTCTATGAAGATTTTAACCTCATATTACTAAATCCCAAATTGGCTAAAACGCTTGATGATGTTATGGCAGACCAAGGTATTATGGCCGTAATAGAAAGACACTATGTAGATGCCAACAATATACCAGTACAAGGCCCCTTTCTCGTGCTTGATGGGGTATCAGACCCACTTAATGTGGGAACACTTATTCGCACAGCTGTAGGACTACAGTATAAGGCCATACTGGTAGGAGAAGGAACAGCGGATCCTTTATCTCCTAAAGTTATACGCTCATCAGCAGGATATAGCCTGTTTATTCCCATCTTCAAAGGGAAAAACAAAGATATATTCAAGATACTGAAAGATAGAGCCATAAAAGTTATCACAACCTATATCCATCAAGAACACTGTAAGCCAACATTCAACACAAAACTTGACGATTTTGCCCTATGCCTTGGCAGTGAGGGAAAAGGACTCTCTGATATATGGAAAGAATATCCCGACAGCATAAACCTAATTCTTAAATCTATATCCATAGATTCATTTAATGTAGCAGTAGCCGGTAGCATACTCATGTATATACTGAAAACAGGAGGTGAGCTCTGTGGGTAAGATTGCATTTGTAGGAGGAGGGACAAAAGGTATTGGCAAAGCCATTGTGAAAACACTTGTAGGTAAAGGTTATACAGTATATACAGCTTCAAGAAACGAAGACAATATTAAAGCTCTTTTAGAAGAACTACCTCATGTTATCGCCTATACAGGAGACTTGTCTAACAAAGACGATATTAACCGTATATTTGACGACATTCTTGAAAAAGAAGGGCATATTGATATTTTGGTTAACAACCTCGGTGGTCCACCACCCGGCAACTTTGATGATATAGATGATGAAACTTGGATAAAATCATTTTATCTAACATTCCTTAGCAAAGTAAGGATGATCAGGAAAGTGCTTCCCTGCATGAAACAGCAAAAATGGGGACGCATTGTCAATATGGAATCGGTATCTGTGAAAATGCCATATCCCAACTTACTAACTTCAAACGCCATCAGACCGGCTGTTGTAGGTTTGTCTAAGCATTTAGCCTTTGAACTGGCCCCTTACAACATTACTGTCAATACCATAGCCACAGGTTTAACCGCAACCCAGCGTATGGAAAATCTTATAAACTATGCAGCAAACCAGAAAGGCATAACATATGAAGAAGAGGAAAAACTTCGCGTTAAAGATGTGCCCATGGGTAGACTGGCAAAACCTGAAGAGATAGCTGCAGCTGTTGCGTTTCTCGTATCCGATGAGGCATCATTTATTACAGGTGCCGTCATACCTGTAGATGGTGGCTGGGTTAAGTGCACCCTATAGGCAACACTAAAGGGCAAACAGGACTATTCCCTGTTTGCCCTTATTTCTCTAAGAATCTTCATAACATCTTCTATACTATCAGCTATATATACCCCACCGGCAAGGCGGTAATCAAGGGAGTTGCCATTTAGTGATGTGTCTTCTTCCAGTATCTTAATAATCCTATCCGTCCAGCCCCCGGTTCCCCTCATGAGTATGAGGGGCTTTCTATATGAATAGGCCATAAATATCTCAATAGAAGTACCTGCTGCACCACCAATAGATACTACAGCATCGGCAGAGTTTAAAAGCACTCCTGAACGCATAGCCATATCAAGACCTGTAGAAATCTCTATAGCATAAGGGGTAATACCCCCAGAAGCATAAGGAGTTATCCCCAAGACAATAGCCCCCTCCTCTGCTGCCCCCTTACTAACAAGGTGCATCACACCATCTCTACCGCCGGTCAATACTACATATTTCTCTTTTCCTAATGCATTCCCCAAACGAAGGGCTATATCGGAAACATGGGAAACAGGAGGCTTATCAATGTCTCCCGCATACCCAATAACGGCAACTTTAAACATATCTCTATACATAGTTTATCATCTCCTTAAATATCAGACGAATAACTCTCAAGACTCATACGGGCATAATCCAAAGCAGCTTTCACACTCTCCATAAGATCAATACCCATCAATAAATGATGATAGATCACAGCAGCAGTAAATGTATCCCCTGCTCCAGTATCATCTACATAATCGTGAACAGGAGCAAAGTGAACATTATTAATCTTTCCTCTATGCCAAATAGATATGCTGCTATGGCTTGTACCTATAAGAATGTCTTTAGGTCTAATATTTTTTACGAATTCCAGCTCTTCCCTATTTACAATAGCCATGTTTACACGCTCAACAACATGTATAACAGACTCCAATTTCTTAGGAGAAGCAGGAACCATAACAGTAAACACTCCTCTCTTCTGGGCCTCTTCTACAATCTTTTCAATGAGCTGTGGTGAGAGGTTGGTATCAAAGATCCATATACCAGCATCTGCAACAAAGTCTTTGATATCATCCCACACAAGCTCATATGCTGGATTTTTACCGGCAACACCAATAATTGTCTTTCCATGATTATCAAGCACACCCACATATGTTCCAGTATATCCCTTATCTATAACATATACATCTATATCTTGCCTATCTAAACTGGCCCTGATTGTCAATCCCCATTCATCGGTACTAAACGATGTAATGAGAGATACCACAGCCCCTAGTGTTGCCAGTGTAGAGGTGATATTCCGTGCTACACCACCGGGAGTAATATATACCTCACCAGGATTGGAATTGCCCAGTACCGGGGGAACATTACTTCTACCCTTTATATCTATATTGCTTCCCCCTATAATAAGCACAGGTGTAACATCCATCTTCATACTCATCACCTTACAGGAACCTTGCTATAGCACCAGCAACACGGGCATTGTTTACAAGCAAAGCAATATTGGCCTCTACCACTTTATCTCCTAACCTGTCTGCAATACGCGATAATAGGAACGGGGTTACATCCTTACCGGTAATATTTTTCTCTTCCATCTCCTCAAGAACACTCTCCATAATACTCTCCATTTCAGACTGAGGAATAGCCTTATCTTCAGGAATGGGATTAGCAAGAAGCATACCTTTATCTAAACCTACCGCCTTATGTGCTCTCCAATAAGCAGCAACCTGATTAGGCGTTTCAAAGCTATGGCGTAGTTTCAATACTGTCTTACCCGTATAAAACGCAGGAAACACACTTGTCTGATATCCAAGCACCGGCACTCCTAAGGTCTCAAGATACTCCAGAGTCTTTGGTAAATCAAGAATACTCTTAGCACCAGATGACACCACCATTACCGGTATTGTTGCCAAAGCATGCATGTCGGCAGAAATATCCCATGTCCTCTCCACATGGCGGTGTACACCTCCAATACCACCTGTGGCAAATATCTCTATACCCACCTTATGGGCTATCCACATTGTGGCACTTACCGTGGTCCCTCCGTTCCACTTAGCATATACAGCCAGTGGAATATCTCTAATAGATACCTTTTGCCTATTATCTACAGTGCCAAGCATCTCTATTTCATCAAGTGCAAGTCCTACCTTAATAACACCATTGACAATACCTATAGTGGCAGGAACTGCTCCTGCTTCCCTTACAGCCTTTTCCATCTGAAGAACAGCTTCTACATTTTTAGGATATGGCAGGCCATGTGTTAGCACTGCTGTTTCCAGTGCAACAACATGAGATTTTCCCACTACTTCTTTAGAAACATATATATGCATAGTGTCACCTCCTTATAGCCTTCTTTACCCATCGCTCCACATTTCTTACAAAGGCTAATACTATATCTTTATACATACCAATACGCATTTGGGTACCTGTCTTAAAACCATACTTCTCCTCTTTCATAATCTGGGCTACTCCCCAAAGTTTTACATACTCAACTCTAAGGTTATGCTCTTTGGCAAATCGCCTAAGACCTTCTTCTATACCATATCCGCTGATATCACCATATTCTTCAAAAAATTTACGAAACATATCTGCTTTCATAGCCCTCTGGCCAGATATATGAGGAACAAGACTTTGGGAAAGATGAGTGGTAACACGACCACCAAGCAACAGTCCAATCGTCATATCTGCCCTGCCTCTCAGCACAGGCTCAAGAAGATCATAAACATGAGAAGGATGCAGCCCTGTCAAATCAGCATCAAATAAAACGACATACTTGCAGCGACGAATATATTTTGAGGCTATCTTCAAAGCTTGGGCTTTACCCACATTCTCTGGAATAATTAAAACAGTGGCCCCCGACATAGCTGCATCAAGCGAAGTCTTATCGGTAGAACCATCATCTACAACAAGCACATAGTGCAAAAGGTGCCTGAGAACTTTAGCAATCCCAGACACTCTTCCCTCTTCATTAAATGCTGGAACTATGGCACATACCTTCTTAGACTTAATATGTATATTCTCACTGCCCATAAAGCTTCCTCCTGAAGAAAGGAACAATCTCATCTTTAGATACTTTAAAAATTGCTCCTGTCTTCCTATCCTTAATTTCATATTCTCCTGAAGACACGGTCTTCTTTGATACTACAACTCTAAATGGAATACCAATAAGATCGGCATCTTTAAATTTAACACCAGGCCTAAGATCCCTGTCATCAAGGATTGTTTCTATACCAGCATCTGTTAGTGCCTCATAAATCTCTTCTCCAATGGCCATAATATCGTCTTTCTTGACATCAAGAACAGTAATAATAACATGATATGGTGCCACAGCTATCGGCCATATAATACCGTTTTCATCATGGCTTCTTTCAACAATAGTAGCCATCACACGGCTAATACCTATGCCATAGCATCCCATAATATACGGCTTACGCTGACCATTTTCATCAAGATATGTGGCCCCCATAGGTTCACTGTAGCGAGTGCCTAAATTAAAGATATGACCAACCTCTATGGCTGTATACCTCTTCAGTGGAGCACCACATACAGGACAGGCATCACCATCGTTGACCTGTCTGATATCCACATACTCTACATCAAACTCATCTATATTGAAGTGAATATAGTGGTAATCTGTTTCGTCAGCACCAATAACACCATCTTTGACATCCTGAACAGACTCATCGGCAATAATCTTGATATCTTTGTCTTTAACAGCATACGGAGAAATGTATCCTTTCACAAGTCCCATATCGTCAAGCTCATCGGGAGTAAGCAGTCTCACTTCCGAGGCATCAAGAACCTTGGCAAGTTTGGTCTCATTAACCTCATAGTCTCCTCTGATAAGCACCATAACAACCTTGCCATCTACCATGTAAAGCATAGACTTGATAATACGAGAAGGCTCAACGCCCAAAAACTCTGCAAGCTGCTCTATCGTATGGGTGCCTGGTGTATAAACCTTTTCTATAGGCTTATCTGATGGAGGATAGTTGACTTTCTTATAAGGTGCATGTGCCACCTCTATAGTGGCCTTGTATCCACACTTCTCGCACTTTACAACTTCACTCTCTCCATATTCAGCGGGCACCAAAAACTCATGGGACATCTTGCCACCAATAGCACCACTGTCGGCTTCAAATGCTTCGGCATCAAGTCCTACCCTGCGGAATATATTGCTATATGCCCTATACATATCATCATATGTTTTCTTCAAATCATCTACAGATGTATGGAAGGAATAGGCATCTTTCATAATAAACTCTCTACCTCTGATAACACCAAAACGAGGCCTAAGCTCATCTCTAAACTTTGTATTAATTTGATAGAAAATCATAGGTAGCTGTTTGTATGAAGACACATTGTCTCTAACAAGGGCCGTTATCTGCTCTTCATGTGTTGGTCCAAGGCAAAACCATCTTCCCTTACGGTCTTTTGTCTTAAACATCTCATCACCATAAAGGTCCCAACGGCCTGTTTCATCCCACATTTCCTTTGGCATCAAGATAGACATCAGCACTTCTTGCCCACCAATAGCATCCATCTCTTCTCTGACAATGTCTTCAATTTTCTTCAAAACACGCCATGCCAGTGGCAAATATGCATAAACACCAGCGGATATCTTACGAATGTAACCAGCCCTTACAAGGAGCTTATGAGAAATAGATTCTGCATCGGCAGGATCTTCCCTTAATGTCGGAATCAGCATTCTTGACATTCTCATAGGTTATACCTCCTCTTCAAGAATTTTATCTATTTCCGTTGTAATTATTTTCATTATATCTGCATCACTGTCAAAATGGAAAGTGCGGTAAACTTGGCCTTTTTTAAAGAGCACTGCCTCACCAGGTCCGCCAAATGCAATACCAACATCGGCCTCTTTGGCTTCACCTGGTCCATTAACTGCACATCCCATTACGGCAACGGTAATATGCTTTTTTATATGTGCATATTTATCTTCTATCTTCTGGGCTATCTCCCAAACAGGACCAGTGCTTCTGGCACATTTAGGACATGAAATAATGTTTAACCCTCTACACTGGCCTACAGATGCACATAGTATCTTCCATGCCACTTTAACCTCCTGCCAAGGCTCGGCAGAAAGAGAAACTCTTATAGTATCTCCTATCCCCTCTCTAAGAAGATAACCCAATGCATAAGAAGATTTAATTGTACCATCAAGAAGTGTACCGGCTTCTGTTACACCAATGTGAATAGGTCCATCAAACCATTGACTAAGGGCTTTGTTGAGAGCTATCGTATCATTGGGTGTTGAAGACTTTATAGAAATAATAATATTTTCAACTCCAACATCGTTTAGCATATCTACATCTTCACGGGCTATGCGAATAATAGCTTCTTTGATATCTTCACCAGACTTTATACGTTCTTTGGGCAAAGAGGCCATATTATATCCTAATCTTATAGGCAATTTTCTCTCTGCAATAAGTTTTAGGGCATCTTTCACCCTTTTTACTGCTATTGTGCCAGGATTCCACCGAATTTTATGTACACCAGCCTCAACAGCCAATATAACCTGATGAGGGTCATAATGGATATCTGCAACAATAGGTACAGGTGAATGTTTCACAAGCCACACCAGATGTTCAAAATCATCAGGGCTGGGAAAAGACACCCTTACAATCTCAGCCCCGGCATTTACGGCATCAAGTAAGTCTTTCAGATTACCTTCCCTATCAGCCAGTGGACGCCAAAGCATTGTTTGAACAACAACAGGATATCCTCCACCAATGGGAACATCGCCAACATAAACAATTTTCTTAGAAAACATGTTACAAACCTCCACCAATGATGGCAAGTATATCTTTAAAGGTTACAAGAACTAATATTGCCAGCAGTGCATAAAATCCATACATATGTATTTTTTCCTCTACCTTCTTACTAATCTTCAAGCCAAAAAGAGACAATATTGCAAATACCAACCTACCACCATCAAGAGCAGGAAGTGGTAAGAGATTGGTAAGTCCCAGGGCAACAGTAATAAGGGCACTCATATTAATAAAAGACGACAGTTTGAGAATAAAGGAAACCTTAGCAGACAAGGCCTCCCCCATAATGGCAACAATACCCACAGGTCCGGAAACATACTTAAGACTAATACGCCCTTTAATCATGAGCCAGAGTCCTTTAAAGAACAATACTGTGGTAGCCCATGTTTTCTGCAAACCTTTCCCTAAAGCGGTAAATACATTGTATCTCTCTATCCTTGCCGGGCTTTCTGGCACAAATCCCAGCACATATGAGTCCTTATCTTTGACAACATCTATATTTACAGTTATCTCTTTGCCATCCCTCATAAGTGCCAATGTATAGGAATATTTCTCACCGGTAGCCGTCTTCATGATATATTCATAGACCTCATTAAATGAAGATACAGGTTGACCATCAATGGAAACGATTTTATCCCCCTTTTGCACCTTTCCATAGGCGGGAGAATCTTCTATAACATCACCAACAATAGGTGGATAATATAAGGCCACACCAATAATATATCTACCATCATCTGCTTGCGTTGGAGTTACAGTAAACATGAGTGTTTTACCATCACGCTTTACTTCAACATTGACAGAACGAGGGGGCTCATAATTCATCATCATAT
>JAMORD010000019.1 GCA_027063755.1 bacterium
ATCAGACCGCTGGAGTGATGCATCGCCTTTGGAACATGTTCTTGCCTGTTGTCTGTATACTGTAAAATCTCATACCGATAATGAACCTGTCTGGGAAGACAGCATACTTCTAACCAATGTGACATGTAAGGAAACCCAGGTGTCAGAAGATGCGTATTGTGAACTTGATGCCGATACCCTCTTTACACTGTGGAAGCAAACAGGTAATAAAAAGGTCCTTATTAGTGCCATATGGAAGGATAGGCATACTTACCGTCTGGTATCCCATCAAATGTATGAAGCCCTTACAAGCACAGGACTTATTGGTAGAAAGGGATTTTATGAGTATCTTGTTCACGGCACGCTGAAGAATGGTATAGCCGATATGTTAGCTTTTATACCTCGGATAGATAGGGATAATGGGCTTTCATATATTTACTCGCTTATCGGTCAGATGTATCTGGGAGACTTACCGGAGAAAGAGGAAATAGTGCAATTACTGGGTCGGATAGAAGATTTCCCTCCTGGTCGTGTTTTGTGGTTTGTGTTCTTGCTGGCAAACTATATATCCCGCACAAAGTGGGAGGAAAATTATGAAGACATTCATCGTCCTCTTATGGATTTCATGTATATAGATCCCTACGATGGTATGGATAAATGGCTGTTTCTTACCGCTAAGAATGCCTTTGCCATTACATATATGCACAGTGGTAATCTTAATGAAGCCTATAGTATTATCAGTTCTATAGTGCCTCATGCACGCAAGTATAGGTATTTTGATATTCTCTTTAAAGTTTATAATAATCTTGCCATACTATCCAGTGAAGTGTCTCCAAGACTGGCGTCTAAATATCTCCTGTTTTCCACAATGTACGCCCTGGTTTCAGGTGGTACATCGCTTGGAGGTGTGTTTTCTTCTCTGCTTATAGAAGAAGTTCAGAGGGCACCACTCAGTGTGCTTAGACGCATATATGAGGTGGGTTGGTCTATACCCCTTGATGATATGCAGGAATTTGTCCTTCTTGCCACTTGGATATGGGTGCTTGTCAGTAGGGGACATGTCAAAGAGGCAGAAAGATATATGAAGGTGTTTGAACGCAAATATCAATTTCCCACAGAAGATACAGTTAGAGATGTTGAGTATTATTATTTGAAACTTTCCTATTTTCTTTTAAAGGGTGATATAGGAAGGGCTAAGGATATCGCGAGGTATCTTTTGGATTTACTGAGGGAGATGCCATTGACATACTATAGGCCAGACATATACCGAAAGCTTGCAATATTCTACTTCATTGACAAAAATCCCCAATGTTTGGATACGGTTGTGGAAGCTGTCAAGGACAGATATGGTGAAGAATCTATCTCTTATATGATGGCTTATGCATTGAAGACTGCCCTGTCGGGCAATATATATGGGGCCATAGATATACTGAAAGATGTGTATCGTAAAAATCTTCATGTGTGGAAGCTACTTGATGCGGCAGAGTCTGCCTTCCTTATTGGTGATCTGTACTGCAGGCTGGATAAGGGCAAGATAGCCTCTGTGTATTACCGTAAAGCTGAGGTGCTTCTGACAAGATTGGGGGCCTTGAAACTGCTACGGTTTATGCTGGCTCGTCATGAGGTATGTGTAAACATAGATATGACTTCAGATTTTCATAGGCGCATGGTTATGTTTTCAGGCGATGCCCGTATGCTAATGGAAGAGATGTATAGTCTTATTCTTGACCTTGAAAGTGAAAATTTCTTCCTTGACCGCATCCTTGATATGTTTTCTATGATTACCGATGTGGCCAGTCTTGATGTCATTCTTGAGCGTATGCTTGCAGAGATACTGCATATCATGCCCGGTGAGAAGGGATATATAGCCACTGTAGGTGGAGAACATGAGGTATGGGTGTCCTATTCCCTTGATGGTAGGAATCCCGCAAAACATGAGTTTGCATTTTCCCCAGAAGATGTTGTTAGACGGGGTGGTGTGTTTGTATCGTCGCCTTCTGCCATTGGTGAAGTAGAGTTTATAGGTAAGGAGCACCTTGTGGTATATCTGCAAAACGATACAGGTACCCATGTGTTTAGTGATATGGATGAATATTT
>JAMORD010000020.1 GCA_027063755.1 bacterium
TGGAAAGAAGAGGAAATTTTTACCCCTTCTATGAATAAAGAGGAAAGTGATAAACTATACTTTGCTTGGAAACAGGCAGTTAAACGCTCACTAAATTGGGCAAAAGACATAGAGAGGTGATACACATTGTCAGAGATATATGATGTTATTGTCATTGGTGCTGGTATTAGCGGTTCTACGATCTTCTATCTGCTCAATAAATACCAGATTAAAACTTTACTAGTAGAGAAATCCGCTGACATAGCCGGTGGCGGAGCCACAAAGGCCAACAGTGCCATTATCCACTCAGGACATGACCCTAAACCGGGCACACTGAAGGCTAAACTCAATGTTAGGGGTAATTATCTGTGGCATAAGTGGGTTGAGAAATTAAACATTCCGTTTTATCCTACAGGTGCTATGGTTGTTGCCACAGAAGAAGACAGGCAGGAGACTATATACGAGCTAAAAGAAAGGGCTGAAAAGAACGGTGTAGAGGCCTATATTATCAGCGGTGAAGAGGCAAGAAAAAGAGAGCCCCACCTGACAGAGAAGACAACTATGGCACTGGTTACTCCCACTGCCGGTATTATTCATCCCATGAGGGCCGCTATAGCACCTGTTGCCAATGGTATCAAAAATGGAGGGGAACTAAAACTTCTTACTGAGGTAACAAATATTACCCGTGATGAGGAAACAGGGCTTCTAAATGTCCATACCAACAGAGGTATTTTCAAGACCAGAGTTGTCATCAATGCAGCAGGTCTTTTTGCCGATAAGATTATGGCTATGGTAGGTGAAGACTGGTTCAAGATTACTCCTCGCAGAGGAGAATATCTCATCATAGATGACGATGCACCTTTGCATGTTAGCACGGTGCTATTTCCAACACCAACTCCAATTTCTAAGGGTATACTGGTGCTTCCCACAGTTGGTATGGAGGTTATGATTGGTCCCAATGCCGAAAATCTTGATAAACCTGATACGGCTACAACGATACATGGTCTTCAGACGGTTATCAAAGGGGCCAAAAAACTGGTGCCGTTTGAATATGAAAAGTGGGCATTTGCATCGTTTGCTGGACTGCGTCCAACGGGAAACACCGGTGATTTTTACATAGCCCATAGTGAAACTATGAAAGGAGTTATCCATGTGGCCGGTATAGACTCTCCCGGACTTGCGTCGGCACCGGCCATTGCCGAGATGGTTGTTGATATGGTGGGTGAACTTATAGAACTTAAGGAAAAACCTGAGTGGGATGATACATACGAGTTCCCACCGTATATCAAGTTCTTGCCAGAGGCGATGAGAAGGGAAATAACAAAGGCTCGTGAAGATTATGGCAAGATTGTTTGTAGGTGCAGAGAGGTTAGTGAAGGAGAAATTGTAGATTTTATCCGATTTACTCCCGGTGTTAACGATGTAGATGCCATTAAGAGAAGACTGGGCGTAACAGGTGGACACTGTGGTGGCACTTACTGTCTGCCTAAGATTATGGAGATCTTGGCAAGAGAGAAAGGTATTTTGCCCCAGCATGTAAAGAAATCTGCCGATAAAGAAAAGGCCTTCTTTGTTTTTGTAAAAGGTGGTGATGTCAGGTGAAAATTGCCGTTATAGGTGCAGGTAGTGCCGGTATGGAGGCTGCTAAGACACTTGCCAGTGAAGGAATAAAAACTGTTCTTATAGATGTAGAGGAGCGTATGGGAGGCATACTTAACCAGTGTATTCATCCGGGGTTTGGGCTTCACATGTTTGGTGAGGAATTGACCGGACCTGAGTTTGCCCAGCGTTTGGAAGATGCCATAAAAGGCTTAAATATTGATATTAGAACCAACACATATGTTAAGGCCCTGAGGGTAGAAGATGGTAAGAAATCGTTGGTGCTTCAAGCTCCAAAACTTGGAGAATACGAAGAAGAATTTGACAAAATTATTATTGCCACAGGTGCAAGAGAGCGCACACCGGCCGGTATACTGACACCAGGTCACCGAGTTGCCGGTATTTATACAGCTGGCCTGGCACAAACATTTACCAACATAAAGGGTTGGCTTCCTGGAACCAAAGTGCTTATAGTGGGGTCAGGCGATGTG
>JAMORD010000021.1 GCA_027063755.1 bacterium
AACATATGGGGTTTGAAGGAGAGGTGTTTGCATCTGAAGGCTATAGAACCTCTGTGGATATGAGGCAAAAGAATGTAGAGAAGGCTCAGAAGGTGTCTTCCAAAGGGTATGGGATTCGCCTGTATAAAGATAGAAAGATGGGGTTTGCCTATTCCAATGATTGGAGTAAAGATGGTATAGATAAGGTCCTTCAGATGGCAAAAGGCACATGGGAACTATCTGATGAGATGCCTGAGATAAAGTTTCCCGGTGGCTACCATGTTAGAGAAGATGAGAGAGAGGAAGAAGAATCTGATATTAAAGATATTCTCTTGAAGCTGGAAGATAAGCTGTATGCAGATAGCAGAGTATTTACCGATAACTCCAGCGTGGTGCAGTCTTGCAGTCGCTTTGTTGTGATGAATACGGCCGGTGGTCTTGTAGACTGGTGGGAGAGCATGTCTTACCTGATGGCATGGGTGCTTCTGAGGGGGAAAAAAGGCATGAATGGCTCTTTTGCCTTTACATTTGGTAAAAAGGCATCTGACCTGGATATAGACAATGTTGTGTCTCGTGCCATAGCCCGTGCCGAGTCTTCTCTTGATGGTGAGAGACTCTCTGTGTCCGATGTTCCTGTCGTCTTTGACACCTATGAGTTTGCCATGATATTCCTCTCTGCCATCGGTCAGTTTGACGGTGAGGCAGTAGGTAGGGGCAAGTCTTATCTTGCCGGAAAAAAAGACCAGCGTATAGCCGACTATGGGTTTTACCTCATAGATGGACCTGAGCATCCCGACCTGCCATTTAAAATGCCATTTGACCATGAGGGTATGCCTGTTCAGAAGAAAGAGCTTCTTTCCAGTGGTGTTGTGCGCTCATTTATGTACGATCTGAAATCTGCTGCCGAGTTTGGAGCCGTTTCAACAGGTAATGGTTTTAGGCATTCTTGGGGGTCTCTGCCATCGGTCAGCCCGGCTATCACCTATATTGAAATAAAGGGTAAAAAACCATTGTCTGATCTTGATAAATACTTCCTTGTGACCTCTGTTAAGGGAGTGCACAGTGGATTTTCCCCTATTAGTGGTACAATGTCAGTTGGTGTTGACGGTGTCTTTATAGATGGAGATAAGCGTATACCCGTGCAAGGTGTTACTGTTAGTGGAAACTTCTGGGAGATGCTTGGCAGAATAGCCGCAGCCGATAGCGATGTAGAGTTTCTCACAATGGGTAGTGGTGTGTTTGGTGCGCCTAAGGTTGCCTTTGAGGGACTGAAGATAACGGGATAATGCTCCTCCCGTAGAGGGTAAGCGGAGGGTATATACCCTCCGCTTTTTATTTGTCAGTTTATGTTAAAAATATCTCCTTTATCTGTGCTCTTTTTGTTCAAGTAGGCATATAATAGTGGTGATAAGGGGGTGTATGTGGTGAAGAAGATAGAGTGGACAGATGATTTTATGATAGGTATTCCAGAGATAGATATGCAGCATCGTTCTCTAATAAATAGCCTCAATAAGCTGATAGAGAAGTATGATGCCAATCCCGGTGAGATAAAGGAGATACTGGATTTTCTTGTTGACTATGTACTACTTCACTTTGAAACGGAAGAGACATTGATGGAGAAATACAATTATCCTGATATGGAAGAACATGTAAAGGAACATAGAGCGTTTACCAAAGACATCAATAAATTCATGGATGACTTTATTATGTTAGGACCATCTCCAGAAATGGAGAAGCGTATAGAAGAAGGCCTTGTGTCATGGATAGAAAATCATATTCTTAATGTTGATAAGAAGATGGGCCAGTATTTAAAGGAGAAGATGGGAAAATAGGGCTGCGAGTGAAATATATATTACCTCTATGCTTAAATATCTGCATCACCAGCTGAAAACAAACTGGTTGCTGTCTGTTTCTCTTAGTCTTGCCGTTGTCTTATATACATTGGATAGAGGACCGTTTTATCGCTACATAGGTTATCATGACTTGAAAGTTTTACTTGTGCTTTTTACAATGATGCTTATAAGTGGAGGGCTTGAGCGTAGTGGTGTTTTAAGATGGCTTTCTTATGTTT
>JAMORD010000022.1 GCA_027063755.1 bacterium
CGTTGAAGCTAGAGTTCACAAACATGTTGAAGCAGATATAGTGAAAATGTCTACGATTATTAATGAAGATAAGCAGGTTTCCCATGAGAAGCAGCTTAATATGAGGACAGTAAACAGTTTTGCTAAAGCTGTGGAAACAATGAAAAGCAAGCATAAATATCCTGCTTATATGGCTATTAGGGTTAATGATAATATCGTCAAGATGAAGTTGTCGTTTGATATAGAAAAAGGTGAATTTCTTCTTGAAATGATGGCGGATAAAGATATGGCCAAGACGCTTCATATGCAGAAGCATTTGCTTGTCAGCGCACTCATGGAGAGAGATATTCATGTTAGAGATATAAAAGTATATATAGCAAATCAGTCGTCTATGATTGGGCTAAGGCAAGATACGAAGCATATGAACTGGTCTTTTATGGGACATAGTGGGTCATGGCACAGTTATAGGCAGCAACACGATTATGCTACTTGGGTTAGAGAAGTTTATGGCAATGCTCATGAGACACCTATTGATATAATGGGCTTATATAGTGCACCTGTTAGGACAACAAAGGGTGCAGACATTAATATCTATGTGTAAGGAGGGAGGCCTATGCCCTCTGTTAATTCTGTCAATAATTCCATAAAAGCAGGTTTTACAGAAGATGTAACGCATAAGGATAGCTGGTCTAATATTGGTCTTGGTAAAGATGATTTCTTGAGACTTCTTATAGCGAATATTAAATATCAAAATCCGATGTCGCCTATGGATAGCGATAAGATGTTGGAACAATTTACCCAGCTAACGCTTATAGAGAAAATCATTGAGGTTAGTGAGAAATTGGATGACATAAAAGAGGTATTGCAAAGTATTAATGAGGCTATAGGTGGCAATTCCGGAGATGCTTCGTCTAATGCGACAGTTAATCCATCAAATGCGTATAATATATATAAGAAAACTCAAGATATCTCTGGTGGTGCCGTATGATAAACAGGTATAAACAGGTGCAAAGTCTAACGGGTATTGAACAGACAAGACTTAATACTGCTGTTCAGCAAAAGAAAGAGCCCACAAAACCTGTGGGGTTATCTCCTTTTATGCAGGAACTTGCTTCTTCTATGGGTATTAAATTTTCTAAACACGCGCTTGATAGGATTAGATTTAGAAAAATTGATTTTACCCAAGACCATCTGCTACGGTTAGCAGATGGTATAACCAAATTAAGAAATAAGGGGGTGAAAGAGGGAGTTGTTGTGATGGATGACCTGATTGCAGTTGTCGGTGTTAAAGAGGGAACGGTTATTACGGTGAAGACACCACCGTTTAAAAAGGATGCCGTGTTTTCTCAGATTGATGGAGTAGTGTTTGTTTAATTAGCGCGACGGTGATTTGAGATATTGCCTGGGTAGCTGGACCGCACTGGCGGGGGCTCCCAGGCGCTTAAAAAAGCGCCAAAGGGAGGTGTTTGTGCATGTTGAGATCTTTCTTCACCGCTATTTCTGGCCTGAAGGCCCATAATACTCGTATTGATGTTATTTCTAACAATATTGCCAATGCCAATACTGTGGGATATAAATCTGCCAAGGCCACTTTTAGAGATGTTTTGTACCTTATGAATCGTGCAGCAAGGGCTCCATATGCTGGTAGAGGAGGAACCAATCCTTCTCAGATAGGTTTGGGTGTTCAGGTGTCTAATATCAACAACATAATGACACAAGGTGCTATACAAAACACAGGTAGAATAACGGATTTGGCTATACAGGGAGGAGGTTTCTTTGTTCTATCTGATGGGCAAAGATACTTCTATACACGCGACGGTAGCTTTGATATAGATACAAACGGTGCACTTGTCAGTGCTGCAACAGGTTTGAAGGTGCAAGGTTGGAGTATTTCACCAACGGCCAAAGTCAATGTTCACGGTTCTATTGATACATCTACAACAACTCAGACGCTCATTCGTGTCTATGATGAGTTTGGACAGGAGCATGTGCTTACTGTGAAATTTGACTCTACTACCAATGGTGTTATTGCCACCATCTACGATGGTGTTAATGCATCGGCTCCCGTGCTTCTTAGCAATCATATCATTACCTTTGATGCTTCTACCAATAGGGTTATTGGTGGTCAGATAGCCAGCCTTAGATGGCATGGCCAGAATATCAGCATAGATTTTAATAATCTGCAGAGTGCTTCTGTGACCGCCGTCTTTGCCGATCCTGATATTACCCCGGATGCAGGTAAAGTCGGTGATATTGTTATTCCTCAGGATATGAGCATGGCCCCCACTCCTACATCTTCTATTACCTTTAACGGAAACCTTGATGCAGCTGCAACGGCTTCTGACAACATCACATTCAGTGTCAGTGGCATTGTTGATTCTCTGGGTAGGGAGCATGCCATGGTTGTTACAATGACCCCCAAAGATGGAAGTGCTAATACATGGGTAGCCACTGTTAGTATTGGTTCTAAGGTATGGAAGTTTGGTGTAACATTTACCAATGATGGTAGATTTGAGAGTGTTTATTACAACACCTCTGATCCGGCTGGCGATCCATTTGATCCTGCAAACTCTGCAACAACATCTGAACCTACTATCGCCATTGATCCTAATGATCCACTGCTTTCCGAGTTTGCCGGTGCCAACCCTATGGATATTAATCTGACATTTAATTCACTGACGCAATATGCTTCTCAGTCTACTGTTTCTGGTTCTGCCGATGGTGTAAAAGAAGGGAAACTTGAGAGTTTCTTTATAACACCGGATGGGCAAGTTGTTGGTACATTTACAAATGGTCTTGTAAAGCCAATTGCTCGGATAGCCCTTGCTTCTTTCTCCAACCCTGCAGGTTTGCAGAGAGAAGGCTCCAACCTATGGTCTGATTCTGCTAATAGTGGCTTTGAGGGCTTTAAGACTGCAGATGATCTGGGTTCCGAGGTTATATCAGGTGCCCTTGAAATGTCCAATGTTGACCTTGCTGAGGAGTTTACAGACCTTATTATTACACAGAGGGGATTCCAAGCTAATAGTAGAGTTATAACAACGGCTGATGAAATAACAATGGAGATATTGAATATTAAGCGATAATAACCGATTATAAGTAAGGGAAGGAGATTATCTCCTTCCCTTACACTTTTATGTTGGGGGTGGTGATGTGATAAAACTGCACAGGCTTAACGGCACGGAGTTTTACCTTAATCCTGAACATATTGAGCTGATAGAGGAAACCCCCAATACTGTTATTACATTGACCAATGGCCACAAATATGTGGTGAAAGAGTCAATAGATGAAATAATAGAACTTATAGTAGAATTTAAAGGGAGATTTTTAATTCGCAGACAGCATGGGGTAGAGGAGGTTAGTGACTAATGGATATAGCGCTACTTGCAGGTTTGGGTCTGGCAGTTATACTGGTTATATCGGGTATGCTTGGTGGCGTGCCAATTTCTACATTTATAAATTTTCCATCGGCATTACTAACCATTGGTGGTTCCTTGGGTGCTACCATTGCCTCCTTACCTTTAAAAACGATTACTGGAATTGGTGGAGTTATTAGTGCTGCATTAAAAGGAGTAACCCTTGATCCTGTTCAACTTGTGACTACATTGGTAAACCTTGCATATAGGGCAAGAAAAGAAGGACTTTTATCCCTTGAAGAGGCCATTCAAGAGATAGAGGATGATTTTCTGAAAAGAGGAGTACAACTTGTTGTAGATGGTGTTGATCCAGAATCGGTTAGAGGCATTTTAGAAGCGGATATTGAAGCCATGCAGGCAAGGCACGCTATGTATAAAAGAGTGTTTGACTATTGGGGTGAACTCGCCCCAGCTTATGGTATGATTGGTACTGTTGTCGGTTTGATAAAAATGCTTAAGCAACTTGATGATCCTTCTACCATTGGTCCATCAATGGCTCTGGCTTTGATTACCACCTTATATGGTTCTTTGGTTGCTAATGTGGTTATGTTACCTATAAGTAAAAAGCTTGCAGCCAATGATGAAATAGAGGCATCTATCCGCCAAATGGTTGTTGAAGGACTATTAGCTATCCAGGCTGGAGAGAACCCGAGGGTTCTAGAAGAAAGACTTAAGTCATTCCTTTCTCCAGCTGATCGCAAAGCTGTAGAAGAGGCTCTCTCTGGTGGAGGAGGCGGACAATAAGTGGCCAAAAATAAATGTAAATGTGAAGAGGGTGGCGGTGCACCACTTTGGTGTTTAAGTTATAGTGATCTTGTTACAAATACACTCGTTTTCTTTATTTTGTTATATTCTTTTTCTACAATCAATCCTGTTAAATTTGAACAAATAGCTTTTTCTTTCATCATTACATTTGGAGGTAGTCTAGGTGTTTTACCCGCTAACCCAATTTTCACACCTCCTATGCCTGTGCCACCAGATGTTATTCAAGTTGGACCTATGACGGTTATGCAAACTTATGCCAATGCAGAGGGGGCTGCAAAAGAGATACAAAAGGCAGTAGAGGAGGCCCTAAAAGGTAAGTTATCAGAAATGGGAAAGGAAGAGCAAAAAATCTTATCGGAACTGGCTAAACAGCCTGTTGAAGTAAAAACAGCTAGTGGGGAGATAACCCTTATATTGCAAGGAGATATATTTTTTGACCTTGGAAAGGCAACTATTAAGCCTGAGATGAAAGAGGCCCTTAAGAAACTTGTTCCTGTTCTAATCAATGCTAATGGTGAGATATGTATTACGGGACATACTGATAACATACCTATTCATACAGCCCAGTTTCCGTCAAACTGGGAACTGGGTGCTGCTCGTGCTCTTGCTGTTTTGCACTTTTTTGAAAAAGAGGGAATTAATCCGGCCAAAATGTGTGCTGCCACATATGGTGAATATAGACCTCGTTATCCGAATGATACACCAGAACATAGAGCTCTTAACAGGCGAGTAGAAATTAATATCAAAATACCCGAAACACCATCACTTACCGGTACCTCTACTGTTTCGCCTAAGGGGGGACAGAGATGAAGAAATTACTACCAATCTTGATACCTGTTATTGCGGCGATTCTTGGAATCGCCATAGGAGGTTTTGTCATTGGTCCTATGCTGATCCCTAAACCTCCTGATGTAGAGCCACAAGAGGGAGTATTATATTCTTTGGGTAAAATGCAGATAAACTTAGATGAGATGTCATATATAGTTATCATATCGCCTGTCCTTGAGTTTCGTGATCAGAAGACTCTTGACGAAATTATGAAAAAAGATCCTAACTTGTCTGAAATAAAAAGTATCATTATTAGAACATTGGCAAAGTATAGCCCCGAAGATTTTGTGGGAGATAAAAGAAGGGCTACGATGGCTGCTGTAGTAGAATCTATCAATAATTTTTATGGTGATAAGGTTGTGCTACGGATATTTGTTACAGAGTTACTCATATCTAAACTCCCACAGTAAAGGAGGGTGGAGCTGTGAAGAAATTACTTGTACCAATACTTATAGCAATAGTGGCTGTTGCTATTGGCTTAGGTATAGGAGTTTTTTTTATTGGTCCTAAGATGGCTCCAAAGGCAGATGATAAAAAGAAAGATACAACAAAAGATGAATCGGTGTTATACGATATGCCTAAGATGACCATTAATCTTTCAGATTACTCTTGGATAGTGCAGATCAAATTGACACTTCGTTTTAAAGATCAAAAGACACTTGATGAAATAACAACTAAGGATCCCGATATGGCTGTTATAAAAGATATAATCATAAGTGTTATTAGTAGAAAAAACCCTGGCGATTTTACATCAGAGGGTATGGATCAAATTATGAACGAAATCAAAGAGGCTATAAATGACTTTTATGGAAAAACTGTGGTATTAGATGTCTTTTATACTGAAAAACTTGTAACAAAATTACCCATGTAGGGGGAATCGCTGTTGGTACCGGATATTCTTAGTCAGGAAGAAATTGATGCCTTGTTAGCTGCTCTTGAGACCGGCGAGGTCAAAATTGAAGAGGAGACAAAAAAGCAAGATGTAAAGATATACGATTTTCGTCGTCCTGATAAATTGTCTAAAGACCAGCTCAGGACGATTCAGATGATTTTTGAAAATTTTACCCGTTCAGCTGTTACAGGACTTTCTGGTTATTTGAGAACGGCCATTGAAATAAATCTTGTATCTGTAGACCAAGTCACATATCAGGAATATATTCGTTCTTTGACTGAACCAACATTTATGGTTATTGAAGATGTTTCGGAATCTGCTAATATCATTCTTGAGATGTCTTTACCTCTTGTATTTATTATTATAGATAAACTTCTCGGCGGTCCTGGTAAACCTATTTCCAATTTAAGAGGGTTAACAACTCTTGAAGAAAAACTGATGCAGCGTATTATTGATATTGTCAATTCTTCACTTTCAGAAGCATGGCAACCTGTTGCTAATTGGAATTTTCAGGCTGTTAGATTAGAATACTCTCCAAGCTTTGTGCAGCTTGTTCCTCCAAGTGATATTACAGCTGTTACGACTATGGAAGTTAAAATGCAAGAAATGACCGGTATTATGACAGTTGCTATACCGTATGTGGTGTTGGAACCGTATGTCCAAAAACTATCTGCTCAAATGTGGTTTACCAGTATTAGAAAAATTAAGCGGGACAAGAAGAAAGTGCTCAATACAATCAAAGATGTTATGTTAGATGTGGCCGCCGTCATAGGGGAAACTGATATTCCTATTAATGATTTGCTGCTTCTTGAGGTTGGAGATGTTATAATTTTAGATAGAAAAGTTAAAGAGCCTATTGATGTAGAGGTAGAAGGTTATAAACTGTACAAGGCAATACCAGGTACAGTTGGTAAAACAAGGGCTGTTAAAGTTGTTGGCTATAGGGAAGATAAGAGTATAGAGGAGTCAATGAAAGAATTAGGCTTAGATATAAATACACTTGATATTTTGTCCGAAGATTCTGAAGAAACAGATGAAGAAGAAAATGAAGGGGGTAAAGAATAGTGCCAACAAAAGAAGAGGTATGGAAACCCCTAATTGATTCGCTTGCTGATGTCTTGCAAGGTGTTCTTGGGAAGTCTGTAACAATGACTTTGGGTGACGAGATTGCCCCATCTGCTATTGAAAGTGATTTGGGAAAGGTGTTTTATGCTTCATATAACCTGTCTGGAGATTTATCTGGAAGTGCTGCTATTATTCTTCGTGGTGAAGATGCCCTTAATATAGCCAATTTGATGCTTCAGGTTTTTGGTATGATGGCCGCTACCCTTGAAGATGATATGGTTGTTAGTACTCTTGCGGAGCTGGCTAATCAGATGATAAGTGCATTTACCAATACAATGGCTGGGACATATGGCAAGACATCGGAAATTGAACCTGTAGATAATCAAATTCTCTCTATAGAGGAGATACCAGATAATCTGAAATATTTTTCTATCACCATGGATATAGAGGGGATAGGTAATACAACCATGTATATAGGCCTTAGTCCTGAAGTGGTAGATATTATAGATAGCTTTGCCAGTTCTCCTCAAGCAGAAGAGCCCGCACCTGCGCCAGCAACGGGTGCTTCTGGTTCTGGTGCTGCTCCAGCTCCTGCACCGGCGGGAGGTGCTACTGGTCCGACAGACTTTGTCAGTGGTAAAGTAGCAAGGGGAGCAGAGGGGGTCCAAGAGGTAGACTTTGCTCCTTTACAGCCTGCTGATAATGTAAGACCATATCCTGAAAATCTTGATTTACTGCTTGATGTTAATGTTACAATTTCAGTAGAAATAGGTCGTACAAAGATGACACTGAGAGAACTATTGTCTTTGGGGGAGGGGTCTATCATTCAGCTTGATAAACTGGCCGGTGAGCCAATGAATGTGCTTGTCAATGGTAAGGTAATAGCCCGTGGTGAAGTTGTTGTTATAGATGAGTCGTTTGGTGTTAGAATATTAGAGATAGTAGATAAAAGAGAGAGACTAATGAATGTGTAAATTTTATAGGAGGTGTTGGCCGTGGGTAAAAAGGTGCTTATTGTAGATGATGCGGCTTTTATGAGGATGATGATTAAAAACATTCTCACGAAGAATGGATTTGAGGTTGTCGGTGAGGCATCCAATGGTGCTGAGGCCGTTGAGCTTTATAAAAAACTTCAGCCTGATCTAGTAACAATGGATATTACCATGCCCGAAATGGATGGTATAGAGGCTCTTAAAAAGATAAAGGAAATAGATCCAAATGCAAAGGTTATCATGGTTAGTGCTATGGGACAGCAGCAGCTTGTTATTGAGGCCATTCAAGCAGGTGCAAAAGATTTTATTGTTAAGCCGTTCCAGCCTGATAGACTGCTTGAGGCTGTCAATAAAGCATTGTCTTCGTAATGGGGTATGAACTGGTATCTGTATCTCTATATTTTTATAAGTTTGGCTATAATTGGTGGTAGCGCTTGGTTTATTGTATGGTTGAAAAAGAAAGTTGCCCCCTGGAACACGGAAACAGGGGGCTTTATTATTGTTGATAGGTTTATTATTGATTATAAGTGGCATATTGTTGTGCTGAAATATAGGAACAAATACTATATGGTAGCCTTTTCAGATAAGGATTTTAGGCTATTGGATATATGGGAAGAAGAGAAAAGCGCATTACAGACACAGAATGATGTCTCCTTCAAGGAGGTACTGGACGAGTGAATACCTCTACGCTTGTTATATCATTGCCGGGACTTGGTAATGAACCCTATATTGTGCAGATTATTGCTTTGCTTACTGTTTTGAGTATTGCTCCATATATTATCATGTTCTTTACAACCTTTCTTCGTATTTCTATTGTCTTTAGTTTTCTTCGTAATGCTATGGGACTTCAACAATTTCCATCAGCTCAGGTATTTGTTACATTGTCTCTTATATTGACCTTTGTTATAATGAAACCTACCTTTACGGCTATATATGCTGATGCGTGGGTTCCATACTCCAGTGGTGATATTACGCTTCAAGAATTTGTTAATAGAAGTTCAGGATATTTAGAAGATTTTATGTTAAAACAGACGGATCAAAAGGATTTGGAGATGATGTTTACCATCGCTGGAGAAAAACCTCCGGAGAAGCCTAAAGATACCCCGTTTGCCATAGCTGCAGGGGCATTTATGGTATCAGAGCTGAAGAAAGCTTTTTTGATGGGTTTCCTTATATATTTGCCATTTATAGCGTTAGATATTGTTGTTGCTTCTGTGCTTATGTCTCTCGGTATGTTTATGATACCACCAATGATGATTTCGTTGCCTTTGAAGGTAATGTTATTTCTTATAGCAAATGGTTGGGATCTTGTTATTATGGGATTGGCGAGGAGTTTTAAATAATGTTGACAGATTTTGTGTTTTTCTGGTTTCAAAAGGTGCTTGTTATGGTGCTTTTATGGGTGATGCCCGTACTTCTTGTTGCTGTTGTTATAGGTCTTCTTATTAGCTTATTTCAGGTTGTTACTCAAATTCATGATGCAGCACTGAATTTTGTACCCAAATTTCTTATAGCTATGCTCTTGGTTGTGTTGGGAGCTCCTATAGTATTTAAATCATTGGCAAAACTCTTTGGTGAAATCATTGCTACTTGGAATACCTTGTAGCCATGGAGATTGCAACATTTATTACCGTATATCCACGCATATTTGGGTTTTTTATAGGGCTGATGTTTCTCAATCCTCGTATTTTCCCTCTTAGGGTAAAATCGGCTCTTGCTGCTATATTGGCTGTTATTGTTTCGCTATACTTATCTCACAAAGGAATTGTAGTACCTCACTATTCTCTTCTTGGTATGTTTGTCATAGAGTTTATTGTGGGTGTGTTTCTGGGATTTGTAACCAGTCTGTTTCTTGTAGGGCTGGAGTTGACTGGTGCTATGTATGATATATCGTCTGGTTTCAGTATGGCCAATATGATGGATCCAGTTACAGGACAGCGTACGGCTATTATGGGGCAATATATTGGTATGTACTTTGCCACATTATTCTTTGCTTCTGGTGGATTTGAGTTACTGTTGAAAATGATAATTGAGACATACCGTGTTTTACCTTTGGGCAGTGCAATGTTTACATCACTGGGAATAAAACATGTTGTATGGTTTATTACCAAGTCTACTATGTGGGGAATGTCTCTTGCTTTACCTTTAACGATTGTTGTTCTGGTACTTGAGATTTCTCTTGGTCTTATCAATCGTGGTATAGGTAATATTCCTATTTTCGTGCTCTGGCTGCCTATTCGTACATTTGTTGCATTGTTTTTATTGGTGTTGCTCATGCGACCTCTTAATACTGTCATGATACATGCCATTAGTATACAAGCTGATATACTACAGAAATATTTACCCTTACTAAGGTGATGAACTGTGGCTGATGAAAAGACAGAAAAACCAACGCCGCGAAAACTAAGAAAAGCCAGAGAACAGGGTCAGGTACCTCGCTCCAGAGAAATGCAATCGGCTTTAGTGTTTCTTGCGGTAGTAGCAACGCTTAGTATGGTATACAACAAAACTTTGAATACATTAACACGGCTTATGATACTGTGGAGAGATTTGTCGCCAGATGCTTTGCTGAAACCTGAGCAGACTATATATACTGCATGGAAACCTGTCATTTCATTGTGGATATGGACTGTTCTTTTGCTGGGAGCAGTGGTAATTGTTGTAGTGTTCTTTACCAATATGGCATTTGGCGGTTTTGTACTTGCGTGGAAGAGGCTTATTCCCCGAATGGATGCCTTGAATCCGGTTTCCAACTTGAAGAGTATGTTTTCCCTGAATAAGCTTGTTGAAACACTATTTGGTATTGTGAAACTATTTATTATTAGTGCTGTTGTCTATTTTTATCTAAAAGACCATTGGGCCGCGCTAATATCTGTTATGGGAGTGAACTTCAAAGCCCAGATGTATGAGTTTATAGAGGTTGTTAATAGCCTTTTGTGGAGGGTAGGTATTATTTATCTATTAATAGCCATTGTAGACTGGTATTATCAAAAGTGGCATTATATGAAGAACATGCGAATGACTAAGCAAGAGGTTAAAGAAGAGATGAAGGCTATGGAAGGTAACCCTCAGATAAAGAGTAAAATTAGACAAAAGATGTATGCCATGGTGATGAGACGTATGCTTATTGATACAAAAAATGCTACAGCAGTTATTACGAATCCTACAGAGTTTGCTGTGGCCATTCAATATGATGAGAGTATGATAGCCCCTAAGATTGTTGCCAAGGGGACAGGATGGATGGCCAAAAGGATTAAAGATATTGCCCGTAAACATGGTATACCTATATTTAGAAGACCTAAATTGGCAAGAAGACTTTTTTGGGAACATGAAGTGGGAGATTATATAAAGCCAGATTTTTATATAGAAGTAGCAAAGATCATTAGAGATGTTATTATGAGAAAGAATAGGAGCAGGAGGTAGCCAACTTGCGTGGCGATAAAGGTATTTCTGTAGTTGTATTTTTCGTAATTGGGTTGATTCTTATCATCTATCCATTGCCTACTGTTGTGTTGGATTTAATGTTTGCAATAAACCTTGCGTTGTCGTTTATTATACTTTTGCTTAGTGTGTATGTAGATAATCCAATAAAGTTTTCTTCTTATCCCTCTTTACTTCTGTTTATGGTATATTTGCACTTATCTTTGATTGTTGCTTCTGTTAGATCTATCCTCGCTACTGGTAGCGCTGGAGCTTTGTCTGACTTATTTGGAAGGTTAATATTGGGAGGTACTGGGAATTTTGTGATAGGCTTGGCTGTTTTTATTGTTATTGTCGTTATTCAATATATGGTTATCACCAATGGTCAACAGCGTATCGCAGAGGTTGCTGCTCGTTTTACCCTTGATGCTATGCCTGGCAAACAGATGTCTATAGATGCCGATGTTTCCGCAGGTTTTATTACACCAGAAGAGGCGCGTAAACGTAGAAAAGCATTAGAGCAAGAATCAGCTTTTTTTGGTGCCATGGATGGTGCTTCACGATTTGTTAAAGGAGAAGTATTGGGAGCAGTTTTGGCTGCTCTTGTTAGCTCATTGGGTGGGGTTGCTGTTGGTATGTTAAAAGGTATGGATGCAGGTACAGCCTTTGAGCAGTATTTTTCTATGTCGGTGGGTTTCGTTATTCAAATTACATTATCATCTTTGCTTATATCCATGTCTGCAGGATTACTTGTTACCCGTGTATCTAAAGATGTGGGCATTTCTTCTCTGGTGGTTGATGAACTGACTTCTTATCCAAAGATTATGGAATATGCAGCATATGCATTTGCTATTTTGGCTTTTATACCCGGTATGGGAGGGTTTTCTACACGTCTTGTTTTCATTTTGCTTGCAGGTGCTTTATACTGGTTGGCTTCATACTTTAGGAAAGAAACAGTGCCCGTTCTTGAGACAGAGACGTCTGAAGGGGGCGAAATAGGGTCTGGGGCTGGTGTTACTGGAG
>JAMORD010000023.1 GCA_027063755.1 bacterium
CTACAAAACATGGGGTTTACAAGATATATTTACCCAATATGAGCCTTTCAAGGGCTTCTGGTATTGAATATTATGGTGAAGTTGAACATGTAGTAGTTTCTCCAAGGGGAGATGTTGTTGCATCTACAGGAAATGATATCTACATTAAACCTGCAGGAGGTAAGTCATACAAGTTATCTATAGGTGCGTCTGGTAATGTTATAACATCTATTGTTTCTTATGGATATGATAATGTACTAGTATCTCTGGCTGGTAATAAAAGTGCTGGTCTTTATATGGTAGAAAACATGTTTTATGTGAAACAGGTTTTAGAAATTAATGTACCTGTAAGAAACAATGTGGTTTCTTACATTAAGCCTGAAAATAGTTCTGTTGTGTGGTTTAAATATGGTGAATCTCTTTATTGGTTCAATAAGCCTAATAGTATATATCGTTTTCAGTTTATGTCTTCTGATGGTAAGTATATAGATGGGTCTATTGTTCTATCTATTGCTCCGTGGATTACAGGAGACAAACTGGCTCTTGGAACAGTACTTGGCTTTTATGTGGGAAACAAGGTCAGTCGTGTTATGAGTCAGATAGATGTTTCATCGTTTATATCTGAGAGTATTGTTGATGTTGACACCGATGGCAGGGGGAAGTATTTTATTCTTACCCGAAAGTATGTGTATGTTTACAATGCCTATACGGGCTATTTCAAGAGACTTCTTCTCCCAAAGGGAGAATATGCATACGATGAGTATTATTACGATGGTGGAATATACATATCTACTACCAAGTCTATTTTGAAATATGAAGATGATGTCATTGTTGCTTATCATGCTATGAATTATGGAGCTACCCGTATTGTAGGCACTTTAGGTGGCATATGGGCTATTAGCAATGGTAAATTAGTATTTCTTGATAGGAAGCTACAAAAGGTTATACCTATTTCTGTTTTTAGTGGAACAGATGTCGTTGATGTTGATAGGTGGCAAAACTATCTTGTTGTTGGTACCGATGAAGGGGTCTTTCTATACAAGGGGGGAAAGATATGGGGTGTCTTTTCTGCTTTTGAGGGTATGGTTACATCAAACTTTGTAACAGATGTAGCCGTGTGGAATAACTATTTGATTGTTGGTACTCATAGTGGTCTCTCTGTTGTAGATCTTGGTAGTGGGCTGATACCTTTTAGAGATGTTATTTATCTTGACTATATTGAATGGATGCATCGTTTAACGGCTCTTGGTATTGTAAAAGGAGCCGGCAACGGTGCATATATGCCTTATAAACCTGTTACTGTTGAGGAACTGGTTATATTGCTGTCTCGTGCTTCTCATATCCCAATAAGGTCTTGCAAAGTGAGAAATGCCCATTCTTGGGCTGTGCCGTATATATGTGGTTATTTCAATGGTAAAGTCCCTTCTGGTATTGATTGGAAGGGGGTTTTAACCTCAGATGTGTTGAATAAATATTTCTCTTATGTCAATATTCCATCTAAACATGGAAAATATATTAGAATAGATGTTTTTCGCTTTTTATATAAACTTATCTATTCTAACGGATTGTGGAGGTGAATAGTGTGGATATAAAGGTTGATAAGGGACTTGTGCGCAAGATAGCTGATATGGCTATGCTTGAATTTAATGATGAGGAGATAGAGGAGTTTGTTTCATATTTTGAGGAGATGTTTGGTGTGTTTGATATGCTTGGAGATATTTCGCCTAATTATGGGACCTCTACGCTGCCAGCAACACTCCATGATGATGAACCTGAAAGTAGGGTGGATTATCATGATTTGTGGATGAGATTTTCTCTCATGAAAAATGGATATCTACTTGTACCACCAATCAGAGGGGGAGATGAGGAATGACAATAAAACAGCTGAGACAGAAATTTTTATCGGGTGATATGACCCCGCTTGAATATATGGAGCGTATCTTGGAGATAATTCGTGAAAAAGAAAGAGAAATTAATGCCTTTACACATCTGGATAAGACTGATACTTTGCTGAAAGAAGCGGAAATATGGACGAGAAGGTATAAATCAGGAGAAGATTTACCACCACTTGCCGGTATTCCAGTGGCCATAAAAGATAATATAGCCGTAAAGGATATGCCTTTAACCTGTGCCAGTAAAATTCTTCAAGAATTTATATCTCCATACGATGCCACAGCTGTGAAGAAGCTTAAGGAGGCCGGGGCCATTATTATTGGTAAGACTAACCTTGATGAGTTTGCCATGGGATCCACAACAGAGTATTCCATATTCGGACCTACCCACAATCCTGTTGATCTTGAAAGGGTACCCGGTGGTTCCAGTGGTGGTTCTGCTGCGGCTGTTGCAGCAGATATGGTGCCGGTGGCACTGGGTAGCGATACTGGAGGTTCTGTGAGGCAACCTGCATCATTTACCGATACAGTTGGTATCAAGCCATCTTATGGTATGGTTTCTCGTTATGGACTTGTGGCATTTGCCTCTTCCCTTGACCAGATTGGTGTACTTGCCAGAAATGTTGAAGATGCGGTTCTTGTAGCCCGAGTGATAGCAGGTAAAGATAGATACGATGCCACATCAAGAGAGCTGACAGTAAAAGGAGTTTTAGAATCTTTAGATACAGTTGATGGCATAAAAATAGGTGTGTGGAAAGAATTAAATGAACATCCTGCTGAGGAAGGGATCATGACGGTATGGGATGAGGCTATAATGAAAGCATCAAAAGAATTTCCCATGATCCCCGTCTCTTTGCCGGATATTGCTTCCGGTATAGCTTCTTACTATCTCATAGCTCCTGCAGAGGCTTCTGCCAATCTGGCTCGCTATGATGGCGTGAGATATGCATGGCGTGTTCTTGATGCTTCTACATATAAAGAAATGGTGAAGAAAACAAGGACAATAGGATTTGGCAAAGAGGTAAAGAGAAGAATTATGATAGGTACATTTGCCTTATCTGCTGGATATCAAGATGCATTTTATAAGAAGGCTGTTGCCATGAAATATAAGATTATGAAAAACTTTGAAGAGGCTTTTAAGCAGGTTGATGTTATCCTTGTACCTACATCACCTAAACTACCATGGAAGATAGGCGAGAAAATGGCACCATCTGAGGTGTATAAGGCAGATCTTTATACTATACCTGTTAACCTTGCAGGCTTGCCTGCTATTTCTATCCCTGCAGGCTATGTTGACAATCTTCCTGTCGGTATCCAAGTTATTGGCAGATATGGTGAAGATGAAAAAGTATGGGCTGTTGCAGATAAGCTTCTGAGCTTGTGGAGGTGAAGACGGTGAAATACTATGTGCATATAGGTTTTGAAGTTCATATAAGGTTAGACACAAAAACTAAGATGTTTTGCTCTTGTAGCACGGAGGAAGGGGAGCCAAATACACATATATGTCCTGTGTGTTTAGGATATCCTGGTGCACTTCCCGTGCCCAATAAAGAGGCCTTTAAATATGCCATAAAAATGGCGAAGGCATTGAATGGAAAAATCAATGAAACGGTGGTATTTGCCCGTAAAAACTATTTCTATCCGGATCTTCCTAAAGGGTATCAGATTACCCAACATGAACCACCACTTATGGAGGATGGTTACCTTGTCCTTGCTGAAAGTGGTAAGAAAATCCGTATTATTAGATTGCATGTTGAGGAAGATGCCGCAAAGACACTTTATGATAGTGAGACCGGTAGGCAGGGAGAAAATGCATTTCTTATGGTTGACTATAACAGAAGTGGTGTACCATTAGCTGAAATTGTCAGCTATCCTGATATTCATGATCCCGATGAGGGTGTGGAATATCTAAAGACTCTTCAAGCCCTTGCCAGATATCTTGGTGTTTCCAAGGCCAATATGGAGAAGGGTGAGATGAGGGCCGATGTCAATATTTCGGTATCTACTGAGCCCGATAGATTGGGAACCAAGGTGGAGATTAAAAATATGAACTCTTTTAAAGCTATTCATGATGCTCTTGAATATGAGATACAGCGACAGATAAAAGCCATTGAGACAGGTGAACCTATATATCAGGAGACCCGTATGTGGGATGAATCTACAGGGAAAACACTGGTTATGCGTAGAAAGGAGACAAGCGATGACTATAGATATTTCCCCGAACCTGATATACCACCATTTAAACTGAGCAAAGAGGTGTTGGAGATAGAGCCAGAATACACTAATCTTCATGATCTTTATAAAGAGGTGAAATCATGGAATATAGATGAGAAGAAGGTTGGCTTTATTGTCTATTCTCCTGATATATATAAGGCATTGAAATATATGATACAAAAAGGGGTTTCTCCAAAGTTTGCTGTTTCTATGTATCTTGATGAAATTAAGGGACAACTTGAAAAGGTCGGTCAACAAATAGAGGAGAAGCATAAAGATTGGACCTTATACATTTACAAACTCATAGAAGAGGGTAAAATAGACAACTCTATTGCCAAAAAGATTATCAGGAAGGCTATTACACATAGTAAAGAGCCCAAAGATATTTACGAAGCCGAGTTTAGCGGTCCCGGTGTGTCTGAAGACGATATTCGCAAGACTATAAAAGGTGTACTGGCTCAAAATCCTGATATTGTTAAGAAGTATAAGGATGGTAAAAAATCGGTATTTGGTTTTTTGATGGGACAGTGTATGAAGGCATTTGGTGGAAAAGTGCCTGCTGCAACAGTCAAGAAACTGCTTGGGGAGGAGCTTGAGCGTGTCTAAAGATTTTGTGCATTTACATGTACACACGGCCTATAGTTTGCTTGACGGGGCATCGCGTATAGATGATCTCCTTGCCCGCACTGCTGAACTGGGCATGAAATCTATTGCTATTACCGATCATGGTGTAATGTATGGTGCTGTTGAGTTTTCACAAAAGGCCAAAAATTATGGAGTTAAACCTATCATTGGGGTAGAGGCATATGTAACAGATGATGTATCTGTAAAAGATAAAAATGCCAAATATTATCACCTTATACTGCTGGCTAAAAATAAGCAGGGTTATAAGAATATCAACTATCTTCTCTCCCGGGCCTTTAAAGAAGGATTTTACTACAGACCCCGTATAGAAAAGTCTTGGCTTATGGAACATAGCGAAGGTATTATTGCCTCCAGTGCCTGTGTTATGGGGGAGGTAGCTCAGAAGATACTTACAGAGGGTATTGATGCGGCAGAAAGGGTAGCTCTGTGGTATCAAGATGTATTTGGCAAAGACCATTTTTATCTTGAAGTGATGTATCACAATATGGAGGAAGAAGAACAGGTTATAGAGGGCATGAAAGAAATATCTCGTCGTACGGGGATTCCACTTCTTGCCACTAACGATAGTCACTATACACATCCTGATGATTGGGAAGTGCAGCAGGTGCTTATGGCTATAGCAAGTAGAAATAGTAAGGCCGATGACTTTGGTGTATTTACTCAGTATCACGAGTTTTATGTAAAGTCTCCTGAGCAGATGTGGGAAATATTTGCAGATAGGTTTGGTATACCCGAGGCACTGGAGAATACACTGAAAGTTGCCGATATGATAGAATTTGATATAGAAACAGGAATATATCATGTGCCGAGGTATCCTCTACCTGAAGGTTTTTCTTCTGAAGAGGAATATCTACGATACCTTGCCGAGCAAGGTCTTTCTAAACGATACGAAGAAATTACTGACGATATTGTAGAACGTATGAATTATGAGCTTGATATGATATCTCGTATGGGATTTGCCGGATATTTCCTCATTGTTAGAGAATATATTATATGGGCGAAAGAGCATGGTATTATGGTCGGTCCCGGTAGAGGCTCGGCTGCTGGTTCTCTTGTTTCTTACCTTATAGGTATTACAGATATAGATCCTCTTAGGTGGGGACTTCTATTTGAGCGTTTTCTTAATCCTGAGCGTGTGACCATGCCAGATATTGATGTTGACTTTGATGCTGCTCGCAGGGACGAGGTTATTAGGCATGTTTCTGAACTATATGGTGAAGATAAGGTGGCCCAGATTATTACATTTGGAACAATGGCATCCAAAGCTGCAGTTAGAGATGTTGGTAGGGTGAAGGGATATCCACTGTCTCTTGTAGATAAGGTGTCTAAGGCTATTCCTCAAGGAGCATCTATAAAAAAGGCTCTTGAAGAGTCTCAGGCATTGAAAGAACTGTATGAATCTGATGAGAGGGTTAAGGATCTTATTGATACAGCTATGAAAATAGAAGGTTTTCCCAGACACTCTTCTACACATGCTGCTGGTGTAGTTATTGGAGATGCTCCACTGACAGAATATGTGCCACTGCAATATGATACCTCATCGGTTACCGGTTTTATTACGCAATATGCCAAAGACGAAGTTGAATCTGTTGGACTTCTAAAGATGGATTTTCTTGGGCTGCGAAATCTGACAATTATTCAAGATGCTTTAAATCTTATAGAAAGATTTCACGGTGTCAAGGTTGATCTGCTTGAGCTTGCCAAGGACCCTACAGATGAAAATGTATATAAGATGATTGCCGAAGGTAATGTGCTTGGTGTGTTCCAGATGGAAAGCGAGGGTTTTAGGTCATTTGTCATGCGACTGAAACCCTCACGATTTGAAGATCTTATTGCTGCCCTTGCCCTATTTAGACCGGGTACATTGGCCTCCGGCGGTGCCGATATGTATATTCGCCGTAAGCATGGTCTTGAAAAGGTAGATTATTACCACCCGGATCTTAAGGATATTCTTGATGAGACATATGGTGTCATCGTCTATCAGGAACAGATTATGCAGATAGCATCTAAGATGGCCGGCTTTACACTGGGTAAGGCAGATATCCTTCGGCGTGCTATTGGTAAGAAAAAACTCAAAGTTATGATGCAGATGAAGGAAGAGTTTATAGAAGGTGGTGTCTCTAAAGGTTATAGTAGAGAGCTGATGGAACAGATATGGGAAGTTATTGTGAAGTTTGCCGAATATGGTTTCAATAAATCACATTCTGCTGCTTATGCCTTGGTGACATACTGGACAGGTTGGCTGAAGTATCATTATCCTTTGGAATACATGTCTGCAGTGCTTACCAGCGTTGCAGGAAATACCGATAAACTGGTGAAATATATTGTTGCTACGCAGGATATGGGTATAACAGTACTTCCTCCTGATGTCAACGAAAGCGATATTAGACAGTTTGTACCTGTGTATACAGAGGAAGGAGAAGGAGCAGTCAGGGCATCGCTAGTTATTGTCAAGGGGGTAGGTGAAAAAGAACTGGAAAAACTTGTAGGAGAAAGAGAGAAAAATGGGCCGTTTAAAGACTTTGATGATTTTGTATCTAGGGCTTTATCTGCAGGAGTTAAATCTGGTTCTATAGAAATGCTTATTAAGGCTGGTGCAACGGATAGATTTGGTGATAGGGAAAAACTTTTAAAGAAGTTTAAATCAGGAGTTTCTGGCGGTATGTCCCAGTCTTTATTTGGAGAAGATCTGCCAGGCATGGATGATATAGAAGTGCCAACACATGGTGAGATGGAATTTACAGCACTGGGATTTTATTTAAAATATCATCCACTTCAAGATGTGGCCGGTAGAATTAAAGCCTTGAGAAAGGAGCTTGGTGTATGGCCGCTTACAAGGGTCCAGGAAGAAGAGGATTTTGAAGATGCTGCAAAATTTGATGTGCTTGGTATGATTACAGCTTTAAAAGAGAAAAAGTCTGGCGGTAATTTGCTTGGTATAGCCGATGTAGAAGATCTAACAGGCAAAATCAAGATTTATGTAAGGGGTAAGAATCTTATAGACATACAAGAATATAAGGAGAAGCCCGGTGTTTTACATATGTCTATCACAGCCTTGAAGCGTAGAGATGGTGAGATTATGTATTTCCTTGATAGGGTGAAACAATTTTATCCTATAGAGAAACTGAGAGGATCGGTAGTTTATCTTCCTAAACTAACACTAAAGTTACCTGCATACGCTTGGCATAGAGATTTTTTGGTTAGGTTGTCTGTTGAGCTAAAGAAGATAAAGAAGAAGAAGTATCTTGTAGAGATACATTTGCCTCTTAGAGGAGGTGGTAGTATTAATAAGTTGTTAGACTCGCGATTTGGCGTTGATTCAACAACAACGCTTAAGAAAATACTCAAAGCCATGGGAATAGAAGAGTTTCATATAGAGGAGGGATAGGTAATGTATGGTTGCCCGTCGTGGAGATCTATGTACAGAAAAACTGCTATAGCTATGCGTTATTGGTTTGACACTTTTGGAATGTTTTTTAAAGGACAGCTCGGAAAAATGTGGTATGCGCCATGGATACCGCTTATAGAAGTTGTTTTGCTGACATATATACTTATTAGTATACCGACTTTGGCAGTGCTCATTGGGGCTTTGGTACTTTCTTCTTTGGTGTTTGCATTTATTAAGGTATCAACTTCTCGTATGACGCATAGTTTGTGGATAGATCTTGAGAGATATATACGTTGTTCCAAACCTATGGTGAGCTTTGCTGACAAACTGGATAGGGTTATAGATTACTTTAGAAGTGGCTATATAGATGAAGCCTGTATGGGATTCGGGATTTTACTTATGATATACTTTGCCATAATCATTGGTGTTGTTTATGCCTTAATATATCCACGGATGCTTGTCATGTATGTTCTTATTATGGTGCTTGGTATGTTTATCTCTTCGTCTCTGGGATTCTAAAACCATGTCCCCATACTTCTGATGGTTCAAAGATCATTATAAATGCCTCGGGATCAATATTATGAATCATACGCTTGACCCGAGGCACTTGCGTTTTTCTTACTGTTGTCATGAGCATAGTTCTTTGTTTGCCAGTATATCCGCCTATAATGGGGATAAAAGTAACACCTCTACGCATTTCTTTCATAATAAATGTTGATATTTTTTCTACATGATCACTGATAATAAGTAGTGTCTTGGTGCTATGAATACCTGTTAGTGCCACATCTAAGCTGTAGGAGGAGACAAAGAATGCAAAGATAGTCAGAAGCATCTTATCTGCTGAGCGGAAGATGATACCGTTAACAGTTGCCAAAGCTGTATTGAATGCCAGTTGGAATTTGCCTATAGGGATATCAAAATATTTATTGGCTATGAGGGCCAGAATATCCGTTCCTCCGGTAGACCCCCCTGCCGAATATATCATTGCGTAGGCAAATCCTTGTATAGCACCTGCATAAAGTATAGCAAGTATGACATCGCTTGTTAATTTATTGGGGAATGTTTTTATGAAGAAGTCAAGTCCAAATGAGTATATTAGCATACCAAGTATTGAACGAGTACCTGTACTGCTGCCAAGATATTTGAATCCCAGTATAAATATAACGATATTGGCAGGTATAAGGGTTGCTGATACGGGAAGTCCTGTAAGTTCTGTTATAATCAAACTTATACCACTGACTCCACCAGGTATTAGTCCATAAGGTTTTAGGAATACAGCAACACCAAAAGAGGCTACAAGGGCCCCTATGGCTATGATTGTTAGGTCTTTGATATCTTTAAGTGTCAGTTTAGCCTTCATTGTTTACATACAAGGTGTATATGCTTAAGTGTGAGAATGTCGGACCATGTGCCTTTATATGCGGCACACTGTTTATTCTTGATAAAGGCCCTAATTATAACGGTTTCCGATTTTTCGCCCATTACAGGTATACGAACAGGAGAGAGGACACTGTATATCTCTTTACCTGAATTGTCAAATATTTTTATGCGTATATTAGAGGGATTTGTTGTTAGCAGTACGGGCCTATTAGGGTCTTCTTCTGCTATATATCTACAATCAAGTATTACCTTGCTTTTCAGGTCTTTGGCTGTCCAGCCTATTCCGTTAGGTTTGGGGTAGGATGCACACACGGCTCCCATATATTGGGCCACCAACATTGGGTTTTTCATGTCTACGGGGGCATCTATTGTGCAAGGAGCTTTGCAGCTCTTAATAACCTTGATCTGATTACCCTTATTATCTGTTTGGATAAGAGTTACCCTCAGGCCGGCCGGTTTCGTTATAGTTGTAAAGGTCTTTAACTCGCTTGTAGTTTCAGAGGTGGTAGGAGTTTCATTTGTGTTTTCTGCTGTTGTAGAGGTTTCCTCTCCTGTATTTTCTGCAGAAGTAGATGTTTCTGCTACCGATGATGTTTGACCAGTTGTTGGGGTTATAACTGTTGTTGAAGATGCGTTTGTCTGTGTAGCTGCGTTTTTACCCGTTTGTGTATTGTTTTCGCTTGGCGTTGCAGAAGTTGTTTCTCCTTTATTTTTTTCAGTTTGTTCTATTTGAGTATTGCCTCCAAAGTAATGCTTAATGGTATCTCCATAGCGTGTATACAAAAATCCTCCAAATAAGATTACAAACAGAATAACAATGATGAGTGCTATGATGGGAGATATTTCCCTTTTTTCTCTGGGTTGTGCCAATAGCCTTGAAGATTTTGTTTTTTTCTTTCTCTTCTTTTCTTCTTTCCGTTTGGTTATTTCCTGACCTATTTCTGTTTCTTGGATATTGCGTAGTGTTTGAGTTAGTTTTTCAACTGTGGTTTTGTCGTATGTCTTCCGATAATCCTCAGATATTTTTCCAGATGTTTGTCCGGCCAAAATTCCTGCTGCCATAGTATTTGTTGTCAATGTAGGTAATTCTTCTGGGGGGATTTTTTCTATTTCTTTTTCTCTCCATGCCATGACAATGGTGGCATTGTCATCGGGTTTATGGGTACTTAGATATTCTTCCAGTTTTGTTAAAACACTGCGTGGTGAGTCAACACGAGCAAGGAGATTGTGTATTTTGGGGTTTTTTATAAATGTATAAAAGCCATCGGATGCAATAATTGTAGACAAAAGTTTATCTGTGGCGTCAAATGAGTTTATAGATAAGGCAAATTTAGTAATATCACCTGTAATATTCATTTTTATAGGGGGCTTATCCATTAGAAGATATAGTGCCTTCAGCTGATGATCTTCTACTTTATATACTGAGACTTTACCGGCTGCCATTGATATGATGGTATTGTTGAACCAAATGAGTACGGCCATATGGATATTGATTTCTCCTACTGTTGTTAAGCTAAAGTGGGGTATAGATGATCCAGATTCTTTTACCTTTTCTTTAATAAGGTTCTTTATAGCCTCTTCAATTTCTGTAATATCTTTTTCAAGGAACTCATCTGTCATTAGGTCTCTGAGGCTATCTGCTATGCTGCCGGAGAGTAATGAGGCAAAATTTTCTCCCCAATTGCTTCCTGTAGAAGGATCTACAAAGACAACGGCCAGTTTGTCGTCATCAAAAAAACCTGAAACTTTATCGGTGTTGGCGCTTTTGTCTTTTCCTTGTACGGATATATGAGAAAAGGTTAACTTCCCTTTTTCTGTTTCCATATCACAGCCCCCCTATGATATCTCTCGTTTTAATGTATATTATCATAGTTGTATAAGGAGGGAGGTGTATATATAATGTTTACTCTACCATTTATAGATGCTCATTTTCATCCTCTACAGCTGGCATATTTTCGGAGTGCTGTAGACTTAAAAGATGTTGATGATGAAAAATCTTTGATAAATACCCTTGAAAAGGCCGGAGAGCCCGTTTTAGGTTATCACTTTGTAGAGTATGAAGGATTTTCTGGGGGAGATGTTCTGACAAGGTATTTCCCCAAGACTCCTGTCATAGTTATTCGCACTTGTCTTCATAAACTTTGGATGAATGCAGTAGCTATAAAACGCTTTGGAGATGGACTTAAAGTTTCCGATGATGGCAGTGTTGTAGAAGATGGTGTCTGGACGGTTATTGATAGGGTTTTTAGCACTTATCAAGATGTAAAAGAAAGCATTGTTAGAGACATGTTTATATACTTGCTATCTTTAGGTATTGTTGGTGGTGTAGAGATGGGAGTATCTCCAGATGATGGAGAGTTTATGACCCATATTGCCGAAGATGTGGGATTTCAGTATTTTTACTTTGTAAAGAGTCAATATGATCCCCTTGATTGCTTTGGTAAACAGCGGTGTTTAGGGCTGAAACTGTTTGCCGACGGAAGCCTTGGAGCTCGGACGGCGGCTATTGAAAAGGATTATTCTGATAGTCCAGGAGAGAAAGGTATTTTGAATTGGAATGATGAGCATTTATATATAAAGATGAAAACATGGCATGATGCCGGATATGATATAGCCGTACATGTTATAGGTGATAGGGCGCTGAGACAAGTGCTTGGAACATATAGACATGTGCTAGCAGAGAGCCCCCGTCCCCATAGACATCGGGTAGAGCATTTGCAGATTATGTATCCTGGTGCCGTTAAAGAAATTGCCGATATGGGCCTA
>JAMORD010000024.1 GCA_027063755.1 bacterium
GCAGTGTTTTTATGATGTTAAACATGGTTATATCATCTTCTTCAGGATATATCTGGATCCAATCAGTTTGCATGGGGTAGTGTATGGCGAATATATGGCTGGGGCCTAGCACTTTCATGTTTTCAACAATGGAGTTAACGAATGTTTCTATGATGTTCTTCGCATCGGTTGTTATAATACCGGGTTTGTTAAAATGAGGTATAAATAGTGTTTTGATGAGTTCTACATGGGCTTCTATTTCTTGATGATATTTGCCTATCTCTGTGGAAGTGGCAAATATGTTTCCTATGAGCATGGCTATATCAATGTCTACATCATCAAATGCAACAGGTGTTGTGAAGTTATCTATATTGAGAAAGTATTTTACCTTACCTTCTACAACAATGGGGATTCCTAAAGTTGACTGTGCATCTTGTATAGTTTTTCCTTCCTCTGCGTTGTAATTGACATTATCCCTCTTTATAATCTCATTGTATCCTAATATGCGTGGAGTTCCGCTGCTCCACTTATTTTCCCCCAAACCATACCATCTTAATTGATATTCATATGGTATAAGGGGCATTTCTAGTAGTTTTTTACTATATCCCATGATACCTATAAATCTGAAGCCATCATCGGTTTGCATTAAAATAGAGCCATATTCTGCACCTCTAATAGTCTGTTTGCACAGTAAAAGGGTCTCTTCTGCCAGATTTAATATATTGTCAGGTGGATTATCGGTGTGTTTAATGACGAAGTCTGCTATCAGTTTGCTGGCCTTATTAAATTTTTCCATACGCATCTTGAGATACATGCGCTCGTATATGATACTTGCCTGTATTACCATAGAACGCAGTGTCGTTATCTCCTTAGGGGTAAAGTGTTTTCCTATCTTGATAGTCATAATAACGAGCATAACATCGCCTGTGCTGTCAAGTAGTGGAATAACGGCATAATGTTCCCCCTCTTCGTATGTACCTACTTCTTTTATACCTTGAGGAATATCACTTTCCCGGTTGATAAATAGAGGTACCTTATGCTTGATGATGTAGCCGGTAAGACCAATATTGTCATTGGCATAGCTGTGCTTAAACTGATCGTATATGCCATATGTGTGGGACATGAATATCTTACCTATATGCTTAATATGTCTTATTGCGGCTACGCCATCAACATCTATGAATTTAGGAATAAGCTCAACAAGAAGGGCCTCTATATCATCGGTGCTATTTGCCCTCTGCAAAATCTTGCTAACCTGCGAAGTTGCCTCTCTAACGCTTAACCAATCTTCCATTTATTTCCTTCTTCTAAAGAGGCCTCCCAGAAAGCCCCCCGATGAAGAGGACTCACCTCCTGCATCTTCCTCATAAAGTTTTCTCAGCTCTTGCAGGAGTTCTTTCTCTTTACCTGATACCTTTTTGGGCAGTTTGGGGACTAAGACGACTTTGAGATTGCCTCTTCTACCATATCCTCTGGGATAGCCTTCACCACTTATGGTGACGACATCGCCAGCCTGTGAGCCAGACTTGATCTTTATTTCTTTTTCCTCACCTGTAGGTGTTTTGACCTTAGACACCCCACCTAATATCATTATAGGATATGGTACATAATGGTAGATGATAATATCATCACCTTTTATTTCAAAATCTCCAGTATTTACAGAGATCTCAACAAGAAGGTCTCCCGGTGTGCCACCGGGTATCTCTTCACCTTTACCCCTTATGGTAAGGATATCGCCGGTTCTTACCCCAGGTGGTATTTCTATCTCTATCTCTTCAATGCTGTCTACAATGCCTCTGCCATGGCATACGGGACATGGTTCTTCTATGACTTTACCCGTGCCATGGCATGTTGGGCATGGCGCTGTTGTGGAGAATGTCATAAATCCCATATTTTGGGTTCGCCTAACATAGCCTGTGCCACCACATGTGGGACAGGTTTTTACCTTGCTTGGGTCTTTGGCCCCAGTACCACCACATTCTTTGCATATGGTAGGTCTCCTTACTGTAACTGTTGTCTTACCACCTTCTATG
>JAMORD010000025.1 GCA_027063755.1 bacterium
TCTTGGTACTCGTATTACCATTGCGACCTCTATAGCCGTATTGGCTATTTTAATTTGGCGCTTTTCTATTCCCTCGGTGCTTGTAGCTTCCGCTCTGCTACTACTCTTTGGTTCAATATATCCCTTTAGGCTCATGCGTATGGGTAAATATATGTTCTCCACAATGATAGGTCTAATGGCGTATTCTGCTGTTGCTACTGGCATTGCCTCTTATGTCACTATAGGGAATGTGAAAGTAGCATTTCTTGAGTCTATTCGGACGACTGTCATGGTACCTGTGTCTGTTGTTGTGGTTTTCTTCCTTATACCATTTTTAGAAAGACGATGGCGTATTATCACGCCGGTCAACCTTATTAGACTTATGCAACCTACACATCCACTACTGAAGAAGTTGTCTATGGAGGCACCAGGCACATATCAGCATTCGTATGCTGTAGCCATTCTCTGTCAGAAGGCTGCAGATGCCATTGGAGCGGATTCCTTGCTTGCATATGTTGGAGCGCTGTACCATGATGTGGGAAAGCTTTATCATCCTGAGTATTTTATAGAAAACCTCAAACCGGGCATGCCTAATCCCCACGATGAGTCTCCTCCATATGTCAGTGCCCAGCGTATCAAGGCACATGTTAAAGAAGGTGTTAAGCTTATAAGAAAGTATAAACTGCCTACCATTCTTGAAGATTTTGTTACAACCCATCATGGCACTATGCTTATAAAATATTTTTATAAAAAGGCAAAGGCACTTGGTGAGGAAGTTTATGAGAAAGACTTTCGCTACGATGGTCCTCTACCATCAAGCAAGGAGACGACAATCCTTATGCTTGCCGATTCTATTGAGGCAGCTGTAAGGTCTATGCCTGATCATTCGCGAGAGGCCATATGTGCCAAGGTAGAGGAGATATTCAAAGAGCGTCTTGAAGATGGACAACTTGACCGTTCAAGACTCTCATTTGAGGAAATGAATAAGATAAAAGATGTGTTTTGTGATGTGCTGAGAGATATGTATCATGGCAGAATACGGTATGACAATGTAGAGGAAATATATGGGAAGAAAAAGAAGCAATCCAAGGAGTCTAAAGAAGTAGAAAATAGCGGGGAGGGAACAGACAGTGGCAGTAATGATGACAAGTGATCATCCGTCAATAAAGATTAGTGAGGCAAAGGTCAAGGAGGTAGTTAACCTTGTCCTTTCCAATATGGGATATTCACCGAGATACAATGAGGTGCATGTATATTTTACCACCGATGATGTTATACACAGATTAAACAAGGAATACAGGGGTATAGACAAGCCCACCGATGTCTTGTCATTTGAGATGAACACAAAGATTCGTTCCAAGAAGATACTGGGAGAGGTTATTATCTCCCTTGATACAGTGGCACTCCAGGCAGAAGAACACAAGGTGCCGTTTGAAGAAGAGGTCTTTCGTATGCTTATACATGGCATTTTGCATCTTATGGGTTATGATGATGAGACAGAGGAAGAATACGAGAAGATGATGAAGGTACAGAAATCGTTGGAGGCAAAGGTCTATGAACACCTCAGAAACACCTTCGGGCAGTAGTCTTTATAGGTCTTTTATCTATGGTCTGAGGGGTATTCGGTTTTTACTGAGTCAGCGCAACTACAGAATAGCCATATATGTCACCATCACAGGTGGTTTGCTCTTCCTTTGGCTTGATAGGTCATTTTTGCCTATTTTCCTTGTTATGTCTGCCGTAGTGCTTGTGTCTGAAGGTACTAACTCTTCTATAGAGGCCCTGTGCGACTTTGTCCACGAAGAACATCACCCTATGATAGGGCGAATAAAGGATATGGCAGCGGGTAATACTGTTGTTGCCGTTATCATAGCATCTGTTATAGGACTCTGGGAATTTATAAAGTTGTGGGGTCCCTTGTATGGCATAGGTTTATGGACGGTTGCCATAGCAGTGATATTTATCATTTTTTCTATATGGGGGTGATACTATGACCAGAGATGCACTGCAGGAGTATATACCTGTTTTA
>JAMORD010000026.1 GCA_027063755.1 bacterium
TTATATATCTTATTCATATTGCCGTGTTGTATGCTATACCTGTGGTGTTTGGCTTGGTGGTAGATTCTCTTCTTATGAAGTATGTTCACCTATATGTTGCCCTTCAGGCATCTGATGTGGCGCTTGGTGCTGCTGTGTTTGTGCTGTTTACCGACCTTATGTATCGTGGGCGGATGAGAATGGTAGCATCGTATATTGAAAGATACCTTGTGAATTTGTCTCATAGTGCCAAGTCTTCTGGTGAGGTTGTGGATAGTGCTTTCTCTAGTGGTCATGAATGCAGTTTGTCTTTGTGGACATATTTCGGATTTGCATTTATACGGATACTTGTTGCTGCTACGGTTATGTTATTTGTTCTTGGGAAAGCACCATTGATAGGTATTGGCGCTTTGCTATCTGGTGCTATATCACTATTTGTTATGAGGCATACCTCTCGCATGGGAGATATATCCAACTCTGTGCGTAAGAAAAGGGCTTATGCCGAGGGGTTGGCAAGGGACATTCTTATAGGTAGAGAGGATATTCTACTGTTGGGTACAAACAGATATGTAAAATGGTTCAGTAGTGGGCTATATGATTTTACAGAGAGCATGCTTGTGTTTGCAAGGGTGAGATTGCTATCTGCTCTTGAAAATAAGATGGGTATGGTAATGGGTAGGGCTCTCATGTTTGTGGGCATGGTTCTCCTCCCTCGTCCTGGTATGGCATTGATGTTTTACTGGCTGTCTCAAACGGCAACAAGTGCACTGATATCTATGGCGGAGGATATAGATTATTTTGCCAATATTGTGGGGGGCTGTCGTATGCTTATGGAGGTAGAAGACAATGCTTCTTCGTAAAATGTTGAGGTTTATGCCATATGTTATACTGCTTTCTCTCTTAGCCATATCTGGGCAGATGCTGTGGGTGCTTGGTTTTAAAAAGATGGAAGATGTACTTTCTCATCAGTTGAGCCGAGAGGGTGTTATTGCAGCTTTTGTTATGGCTGGTATGCTTCTTGCTGGCGCTTTGATCTCTGAAATTGCTACATATTTCTCAACATATGTGAAAACGGCTATTATTAAGTATCTTTCTCCAATGGTATTGATGAGTGTCGTAAAGAGTGGCAGGGGGCTCCCCGGTGAGATGGCGTCGGTATCTGTGTCAGATGTTTATGAATTTGTCTCTGTTATTAACGCGGATGCCAGCTGGGGGCTTGTATATTTTGTGCGTATCTTCTTTATCTTGTTTGCCATGTGGACTTTATCAGCCAAAGTTGCCATTGCAGGTAGTGTGTATGTGATTTTTACCATGCTTTACCTTGTTTGGGAGACGGCTTGGTATACAAAGAAAGACTATGAGATAGACGATGAGAGAAGAAAGAAAAAGGAGTATCTGGCTGATACCCTTGACGGAAAAGAAGATATCCATCTTCTTGGTAGGGTGGAAAAAGAGAGGCTGGGTATACGACGAGCCGTGTATTCCCTGTTTGATAAGTATAAGAGGCTTTTGATACTTGATTTCTTTGTTGGCACACTTGTTAGTCATGTGGCTTACCTTGTGTTTGCCGTATACTCCATATATGTAGGTATTTCAGATATGTCTATTCCTGCACTGGGTACATTGTTTGTATATGTTGTCATGCTTGGGCAGGTCGTGCCAGAGATATACGGTGTTATAGATACCCTCAGAGAGGCATTCAATGCCGGTAAGAAGATAGACAGGGTGCTCAGGGGCGGTTCCTGAATAGATGGGTATGGAGATACTCTAGATCGCAGGACTATTTAGTTGATATATTATTCGAAAGTCATGTCTGTAGTATTTTATGTATATTGTGAATAGTTGTTATCTTCATGTGTTGTATATAATTCTGATTGCATATTATTTTGTAGTTGTGTATCTATGTTGTTTTTCTATCTTTACTATTTTGTGCTATAATTTATGCGATTGTGGAGTTACTATTAAATATCAGTTGGGGTGATGTTATGGTGATAGAGGTTTTGACGAAAGAATACGATCT
>JAMORD010000027.1 GCA_027063755.1 bacterium
CAGAGACTCTCTTAGACACTTTGAAGAGGAGAAAAAGAAAATAGAAGAGACCATGAGAAAGGCATCATCTTACGCCGTTTATGTGGCCAAAGAGGCCCATCCTGGCAGTGTATTTAAGCTTGCTGGCTGGTATACATACAAACCACGAGAGAAACTCAACATGTGCGTTATAAGGCTAGTAGACGGAGAATTAAAACCAGATAAGTGGACTAAGCCTCCTTTTAAGCTGAAGATACCTGCCGTGAAAATCAAGAAGAGATAACTATGAGAGGAAATAACCGGAAAACTTCATGTTAAGCACATCGTAGTTGACATCTTTCAGTAAGGCCTTTACAGCATCGTCATCTACAGGCTCAGGAGCAGGCCTAAACATGAGATATCCCTGATAGTAACGATAGCCAATATCAAGAAGCACCTGAAACTCGTCGGTTGTCTCTACACCTTCTATAAACAGCAGTGTATCTGGTTTGTAGAAGCAGCCTATAAGTCTTTCTAAAAACATTTTCTTGGCAGGGTCTTTGTTGACATCATGTATAAAGCTTCTGTCTACCTTTATGATATTGGTATTTATAGAGAAAATAAGTTTAAATGTGGTGGCACCTGCTCCAAAATCATCTATAGCAACTTGATACCCAGCAGACACAAGAAAATCTATAACGCGGGCAAACGCCGTAAAATCGTCTATATATGTCTTTTCAGACACCTCCCATATGATATTTTCTTTGGGTATATTGGCATCTTTAAGGTCTTTTTCAATGTCGTCTATAAACATGGGGGTAAATGGGCCAAGGTTAATAGATAAAATGGCATCTTTATGGGCTCTTACATAGTGTCTAAAGGTTTCTATATGTTTGCGTCTAACAATTCGGTCAAGGTCTATTTCCATGCCGTTGTGATGGGCTATTTTAAACAAAAGGTCGGGTCTTCTCAGGGGAGAACCCTCAGGTCCCCTAACAAGTGCCTCATGGGCATATACTTTCTTAGTCTTCACATCAACAATAGGTTGGAAATATGTATAAACATCTCCTGTATCCACTATATGATACAGTTCACGGCTCAGATCGTCTATTTTTATTCGTCTTCGCATATCGGCCCTACCCAATGCCAGCTTCACAGCCTCTACAATATCGTCGGTATCAGCAGAACGCAAGAAAGCATAACCAACGGCAAACTCTACAAATGTGCGAAATGGATTGCTAAAAATATCTACCTGCTTCTGTATCCGTCCCAGATATGCATCACTGAGGAACAAGGCTATAAGGTCATCTTCCATATCTTCAACCCTCTGTTTTAACATATCTGGAGCGGCAAACTCCTCATCAGTTTGAGGAACAACGATAGCAAACAAATCTACACCTGTTGTGGCCCCAACATATAACACCTTAAAACTTCTTGTTAGCGTCTTTCTAAAATCGTCTTTTATAGCATCAACATCAAGGATATATGTCAGATAGTCTACCCACTCTTCATCTTTGAAAAAGCTTCGCACAACAATAAGCATAGGAGATACACCTGCAAATAAAAAAGGTTCAAGTTTCTCATTTAGATCTTCATCTATAAGATCTAAAGATATTTCTCTCATCAATGTCCCCACTCTCACTCACCTTGAAAAAAGGTGTTTTTTATATTATAAAGTCCGCCTCCGAAAAATAACAATGTTATTTTTTCCCTTCCTCTTTGCCTCATACATAGCCATATCAGACAATTTTATTAGATCTGAGGCAGACATAGACATACCATCACGCAGTGTAGCAATGCCAATAGACACTGTAATAGGAACAGGCATGTTTATATCATTTTCTATAACCTCCCTAATACGCTTTGCCACCCTACATGCCCCTTCTTCGTCAGTATCAGGCAATATAACAAGGAATTCTTCTCCACCATACCTGCCAGCCATGTCAACTACACGGATAGCATCTTTTATAATCCGTCCAACACGAGCAAGCACCATATCACCTACATCGTGGCCATATGTATCA
>JAMORD010000028.1 GCA_027063755.1 bacterium
GTTCGTCAGCCAAAACCTGTTGATGTAACAGCAATAAAAATGCTACATCTCGTAGTAAAGTGCTGTTAAAGGTCATTTTCTTTTTATCATTAGCCGTTTCTTGCTGCATCTTAGAAAGTTTCTTAACAAGGTTCTCAATGGCATCTTTCTCATCGGCAAATTGTTTATTATTCGCCAAGTCCTCAAGTAGCGATAAGAGTTTAGAAGTATCCTCTTTCATGAGTAGTTGCAATAGCTGTGAAAATACTTCTTTACCATCAGAACCAGAGTGTTCTACAGTAGCCTTTGTGCCACTTGGTGCTTGTTCTAAAGCCATCAGTAGCTGCCCTATCTCCACTATTTCACCTCCTTTCCTTTATGATTTGCTGATATAACTTTTATAGGAAGCAAAGTCATCCAAAATCTCTTGGAGACTTTGCAATTCCTCAAAAAACATCTGCTCTTTCCACATTTCTTCCAATTTTTCCATCATCTTTAAGCGAACATTAGCCTGAAGAAGCTCTTGCCTCTTCTCCTGTAAATTATTATAAGCCTCTATAAGATCCTTCTTGGTATTTTCAATACGTTTTATTAGATTTACAAGTTCTATCCAATCTATTTCTCCACGCTGGAAACGATTACGATACTGCCTATAAATAGCAGTATACTCCTTAGATTTTTCCGCAAGCTCCCTCACCCTTGTCGCTGCCTCAGCAAAGGCTTCTTCAGCCAGCTTCTCTTCCACTTCCCTAATGCGCTTTACTCGGGCAAATCTAAACTTCTTCATCGCTCAGTATCTTCTTCATCCACTCTATTGTTTCAGGAAGCGATGTCTTTTCATAAACCCCCTGCTTGAGAAATTCATTAATCTGGTCTATCTTTTTTATAGCATAGTCTATTTTAGGATTGGTCCCCATAGAGTAAGCTCCAATATTGATAAGATCTTCTGCATCACGATAAACAGCCATAATTTCTCTCATTTTCATGGCAAGTTCCATATGTTCCTTGGTAACAACATCCGGCATAACACGAGATACACTTTGTAGCACATCAATAGCTGGATAATGGGAACGATGGGCTAACTTTCGCGAAAGGACAATGTGACCATCTATAATGGAACGAACCGTATCGGCAACAGGCTCATTCATATCATCACCTTCAACCAAGACAGTAGAAATAACGGTAATACTACCATTTTCACTAGCCCCACCTCTCTCAAGAAGACGAGGCAACTGTCCAAACACAGATGGTGTATAACCTCGGGTTGTGGGAGGTTCCCCAGCCGACAATCCTATTTCACGCTGAGCCATGGCAAACCTGGTTACCGAATCCATCATAAGAAGCACATCTTCTCCCTTATCACGAAAATATTCGGCAATAGTAAAAGCCGTAAATGCAGCTCTTACCCTAACAACAGCTGGCTGATCAGATGTGGCAACAACAAGCACACTTTTCTTCAATCCCTCTTCACCAAGAGATTTGTAAATAAAATCTTTAACCTCCCTACCACGCTCTCCTATAAGAGCAATAACATTAATCTTCGCCAATGAGTTTCTTGCAATCATACCCATCAGTGTACTCTTCCCCACACCAGAACCGGCAAATAGTCCTATTCTCTGACCTTTTCCAATGGTAATAAGCCCATCTATGGCCCTTACGCCTGTTTCAAGGGGATCCTCAATAGGCTTTCTCTTAAGAGGATGTGGTGGATGAGCATATATCAATCTTGTTTCACCATATACTTCCCCATAATCATCAAGAGGCCTTCCTAAACCATCAACAACTCTACCAAGCAAAGCATCGCTAACTTTAACAGATACAGGTCTACCAGTTGTACGCACAAGACTACCTGGCCCTACCCCAATGAGGTCACCAATAGGCATAAGGATCGTCTTTCCCTCTTTAAACCCTACAACTTCAGCCCATATGCTATTACCCGATGGGGTGATAATCTCGCATAGTTCACCAACAAACGCACCTGGAGTATAGGCCTCTATAGATAAACCAACAACATCAATAACTTTTCCATATGAGGAAAAGGGTGAAAAATCACCTATTTTCTTCTTCAGATCCTCCAAAGCCTGTCTGAGCATAATAGCCCATCACTTCCCTTATAAGCTCTCTTAAGTTATCTATAGCTGACGATAAACGGGCATCAACAAGACCAAGCTGCGAATCAGCAATAACTCCTACATCAACATGGGGATCCTCATTGACAACAATTTTTCTGATATTAATATCTGTCTCCATGATTTTATCTGCTATAGCAGAGACCTTTGCATAAAGATTATTCGGAACCCTCAACTCTATAACCTCAGAACCTTTGAGTTTGGAAATAGCTTGTTTAACATATCCTTCTAAAAATTCTTCATCTACCTCAAGTGCCTTTCCAGATATAGCCTCTGTAATCTCCGCAATAACTTCTGGCAACATCATAAGTAGTTGCCTTTCCATATCTGCATAAATGTTTTCTATCTCTTGCCTTATTGAATTGTTAATATGAACAAGTTCATCTCTGAGTAAAGATATATCGGTGTGTAAACTTTCTATCTGGCTGATGTATTCTTCTATAGTTTGTAATGCCTTATCTCCCGCATCCACATACGCCTTGTTATAACCATCGGCATATCCTCTCTCATATGCTTCTTTATAAGCTCTTTCTTTAACACTCTGCAAAATCCCCTCATAATATTCTTTTATTTTTTGGGTATATTCCTGAACTTGCTCTTTTACAGGGTCATATTTCTCCGTTTCCTCAGATTTGGGAGTATATTCTCCAACAACAATTTTGTCACCCTTGCGATACACCGCAACCCTCTTTAAAGACTCTATACCAATCTTTTTTTCATCTGCCAAGAGCTATCACCACTTTACATAACAACATCTTCGCCGCCACGAACAATAACAATCTCCCCAGCTTCTTCAAGCCTACGGATAATGGCAATAATCTTCTGCTGTGCCTCTTCTATCTGCTTAACTCTAACAGGCCCCATATACTCCATTTCTTCTTGAAGCATCTGTCGCGCACGTTGAGACATGTTCTTAAATATCTTTTCTTTTACCGCATCACTGGCACCTTTAAGGGCTATAGCAAGGTCTCTTGCATCTACTTCCCTAAGTACTCTTTGAATAGATCTATCGTCAAGGAGTACGATATCTTCAAAGACAAACATCTGTTTCCTGACTTCTTCGGCAAGAGCAGGATTAATACTATCAAGATACTCAAGTACAGCCTGTTGTGTCTGTTGGTCAACAGAGTTTAGAATTTGGACAAGTGTAGCAATACCATCAACTTTGGTCATATCCTGACCAGCAGAGAATGCAGAGAACCTACGCTTAAGTTCCTCTTCTATAGTGCGAATAACCTCAGGGGAGGTTCTATCAATAACAGCCATACGATACGCCACCTCTTGGGCAAGCTCTGGAGGCAAACTAAGGAATACAGCTGTTGCCTGTTGCGGTGTAAGATAGTTAAGGAGTAGTGCAATAGTCTGTGGATGTTCATTTTGTATAAGGTTTGCCACTTGCTGAGGATCAAGTTTCCTAAGAAATTCAAATGGTACAACCTGCATAGCACCTACGAGTTTCTTGAATATCTCTTCGGCCTTCTGAGGACCATATGCCTTCTCTAAAACCTCCTTGGCATATTCCAAACCACCTTTACCAATATACTCTTTAGCCATAAGGAGGGTATAAAACTCTTCTATGACCTTTTGTCTAACAGATTTAGGAATTTCTTTGATTTTGGCTATCTCTATCGCAAGCAGCTCGGCATCTTGTTCGGGAAGATATTTCATTACCTTAGCAGCCCAATCTTTGCCCAGTATAACCATTAAAACCGCCGCTTTGTTGTACTTTATTTCTTTACCACGACCAGGCACAGCTAAACCTCCTCTTCAAGCCATATCTTGACAAGAGCGGCAACACGCTCCGGTTGTGATGCAATAATTTCCCTAATACGATCAATAATCTCACGCTCACGCTGTTCTTCGGGCGACAGTTCCTCCTCTTCAATAAGTCCCCTCTCTCTAAGAAGTTCTTCAACAATAGCCTGTGGCTCCGGCAAAGGTTCCTTTTTGGGTTTCCCCATAATAAGAAACGCCAAAGCCAATATCGTAGTTAGTAAAAATAACCCTATTGGTATACCTGATGTCAGCAAAAATGATTTCCAATCAAATCCTTTTGGAGCAGAAGCTTCCCTAAGTTGCTTCACTGGCGCAGGTACAACAACAACATGTTCTCCATCGGCCTCTATACCCAAGCCCTGAATATATGCTTTTACAATATCTTCTATTTTCTGAGCAGACCATTTGAGATTTTTTAATGTGTCCGAATCAAATATAACACTAACACTGACATCTTTTACATGCCCACCATTATCTTCAAATGTTGTAACGGTTTTGTCCACCTCATAGTTAACTGTCTTTTCATCATATGTGCGAGACGATGTCTGTCCTGTTCCATAAGGATAATTGGGGCCGGTACCGGCAACATTACCAGCAGTCCCAACAACTCCACCTTGATTCCCGTTAACCTCTCTCTCATGCTTTTCACTAAGAGATAATGTTGATGTATCACCATACTCCTCTGTGATTTTTTTTACCTTGGAAACATCCACATTGACCGATACCCTAACATCAAAATACTGCGGGTTTATCCCTATACTAATAAAGTGCTCTTTCAGTGCTGTTTCAATAGAAAAAGCAAGTCTCTGTTCTATCTGAAACTTATAATCTATAGCATCAAAAGACATTCCTCCATTGTACATTTTGGGATACCAAAGCACCCTACCAGCAGTATCTGCAACAGTAATTTGATCAGGCGTTAATCCATCAACAGCACCGGCAATAAGATTAACAATGGCACGCACTTCTTCATCAGTAAGTCTTGCACCATATTTGGGTTCAACAATAACTGAAGCCTTTGCAGTAGAGGTCACCTGTTCGGCAAATATATCTTTAGATGGTAAAACAATAGATACCCGTGCATCTTTAACATTGTTTAGCTGTTTAATGATGTTAGTAAGTTTTTGCTCAAGTACCCTCTGCTCAAATATACTTTCTTGTTCCTGCGATAGAAACATAGCCCTTGTCTGATCAAAAATAGAATACTCATCACCAAACTTACCACTTATACCTTGGGCAGCAAGATCAATTCGTAATTTATCAACATATTTATCTGGCACAAGTATGGTTTTACCACCGTCCTTGAGTTTATATGGTATTTTTTTCTGATCAAGGTATGCAGTAATAGATGCAGCTGTATCAGGTGATAAATCTGTATAAAGAACCTGATAATTAGGACGACTTACCCAAAATAACAAACCAACAAGCAATAGAATAACAACCACAAATATAGCTATAATTTGTTTTCTCCTTGAACTATCAAGTGAACCCCAAAACTCCAAAAAGTCCTTCACAACTTGAATATTCTTCAAACGTTCAATAAATTTTTTCACGACATATCACCTTACATAGCTATTCTCATAAACTCCTGAAACCCCTCCATTAACCTATTACGCACTTGTATAACCATTTGAACAGCCAAATCAAGCTGTGATGCCATTGTAATGGCTTCTGGCAACTTATCGAGATTACCGGAAGCCACCTCTTTCATTACACTATTGGTTTGCTGTTCAAACTGTTGAAGTTCATCAAGGATTTTAGCAAAGTCTCTCACACCAGGTAAAGACTTCTTCGTCGTTTTAGTTATACCCGTTAGACCTGTAATTCCCTGAACACCGCCCACCTTTTCAATCATTGATATCACCTACCTATTTCCAATGTCTTGAGATACATACTTCTTGCAATGCTAATGGTTGTTGTATTGGCTTCATAAGCCCTCTGAGCAGCCATAAGGTCAACAATTTCAGTTGCAAAGTCAATCCTCGGATAAGCAACATATCCCTGAGCATTGGCATCGGGATGATTAGGATCGTATACCATGCGAGGAGGTCTATTATCTTCTACAATTGCCGAAACCCTTACTCCATCTACATTGCCACTTTCTTCTACAATGGGTTCAAATACAACAAATCTTCTTCTGTAAGGACCACCAGTAGGTGTTCTTGTTGTATCAATATTGGCAAGATTATCGGATACAATATCCATCCTCAGTCTCTCTGCAGTTAATGCTGATGCTGCACTCCTAATAGGTGAAAAACCGAACCCCATACCGCTCACCACCCTCACATTTATCTAATAACACTGGTCAAGACTGAACGCAATGTGCTAAATCGTTGAGAAAGTAGTTTGGCAACACCTCCATACCACATGGAGTTTTGCATCAGTTCTACAAGTTCTTTATCAATATCTACATTGTTTCCATCACTTCGCCACGATAAGTTTTTATCTTCTTGAACCCTGGGAAACATTACTCCATTGGAATACCTAAAATGACGAGGGCTATCGCCCTTTAATGGATTACCAATATTTCCCTTAGAAATGTACTCCAGCATATCCTTGAAGTTTAGGTCTTTACGCTTGTAATAAGGTGTATCCACATTGGCAACATTATCAGACAGCAGATCCTGTCTTTTAGAAGCCACACCCATCGCACGAGCCAGCACACTACTAATATCATTAACCTTCATCAACGCCACCCACCTTTTCACATGCAGGTGTATCTAAACTCTGAAACTTGAGAAGATAAACCTCACCCTTATATTTGACAAACTCAATCCAAGCAGTATGTCTGCATTTATATTTTACATACTTTTCTTCCTTTGGTAACCAGAAACGATAAAGTCCTTCATAGACAACCTTAAATGGTATCTTGAACTTAGCTGCTGGATCATCTTTATCTGATACAGCATACCTGTCCGCGGATATAACATTCATAGATATGATTTCCGGAGGTTTATTTACATTAGATGCAGACATAACCGTGCTTTTCCATGTATTAAAGTAAGATTCTATTTCGGGCCTCATATTCGTTCTTGATTCAGGGGGATACATATTAACAATGGCATCTATATTCAAGGATGGTAAATATACCTCTATGAGATTCGTTAGCATTTGCCTCGCCTTGGCTATATCTTCGTCGGTAACATAATCGGGCTTCTTGGGGGAACCACAACCACTTAGTACAAATAAAGCAATTAATACTACCAATACCAATGACACTATTACTTTTTTATACCTGGCTATTCTTACCATAGGTCCTCGCCGCCCTATGCAGTTTAGGTATCATATCTATATTATCCTGTAATACTTTTACCTTCTCATCTATACTGGCCAAAATAGCTTCCTGTCTCTTAATAATTTCCATTGCACGAGGTTTTATTCGCTCTTTCTCCTCTCGTGTCAGGCCTTTTACCTCTTCATCTATAAGTGCAATAATATGGTCTATTTCTGAAACAAGCCCCATAACATCGGCATACTTATCTTCCGATAATAGTTTTTCTATTTTATCAAGTAGCTGCTCATAAGAGGTTAAATACTCTTCCACTTTCACCTGTATCCCTCCCCATATAGGAATTATACAACAAAAGCGGAGGTTCCCCTCCGCTTTTATAGTCAACATGTGTATTCCATTATGCTAATTTAGTACATAGTTCCGCCAAATATACCCTGCATCTGACTAACCTGCTGTTTTAGCTCCATACTCATAGCCATAAGATTACCAAGCTGCTCTCTATACATCTGCTCTTTTACATCAAGCATCTTTTTCAGTGTCTCAATACGCTCATCAATGTAATCTTTGCGTTTATTGAGACTATTGATACGGGTGGTAAATAAACCACTGACAGAATCCACATACGCCTCTAATTTCTTTTCAAGCCTCACAAATATACCGTCTTCTGGATCACCTTTTTCTATGCTCTGTGTAAAAACTTTAATAATCTTTTCTCTATCTTCTTCTGAACCATTAAGCATGTTGCGAATAATAGAAGAGTCAAAGGTTAGGTTGCCTTCCTTATCAAATGTGATACCAAGTTTCTCGCCAGTGAAAGTTTCAGATTCATCACCCACAGTAACCTTAACAGCTGCGGTCATAGCCTCGCGAATGGCGTAAAGTGTCATTCTAATACTGGTATCGTTGGCAAGCACACCTCTTTCAGCCTTGTCAGAACCGGCAAATGTATATGCACGAATCTTGGCATTAAGCTCGGTAAACTTACTCATAAAATCTTCTATTTTCTTCACAACATTGTCAACATTTTTTCTTATAGAAATCGTTGTTTTACCAGTACCCTTAACGGTAATAGTAGCGCCCAATATACCATCAGATATGGTATTATCCGTATCTTTTATTGGAACACCACTTAAAACCGCATCAAGATTAAGCCAGTCATAGTCAAAAGTAGTTCCAGTCTCCCCTTCAGGTGCAATAGAGCCACCGCTATTGGCATCACTAGGATCATATATCTTTGTAAGGTCATCAAGTGCCAAATCAGACCATAAATTACTATCATTATATGTATTTCCTCCATCGGTACTTTCCTCAGCAGACATACTATCTATAGCCTTCTCTGAACCAACCGATGTTGCGTATATACTCAACCTGATATTATCGGGATCGGTTCCAATAACAACGGCTTTTACACCGGCTCCTGATGTAGAGTTAACAGCATCGGCTATCTTTTTCAAAACATCTACATTCTTGGACTCATTATCCGTGGTTACATCACTAAGATCAACCTCAACAGTAGAGTCCGTACCATCTTTTAAATTGAATGTTAGCTTGAGTTTCTTACCGCCATAAGCCTCAACAAGATTGGTATCTTCTTTAGACACCTGTTTAGAAATCACCCTATGGGCTGTAGCCACCCTGTTAACCTGAAGCTCCCACACGCCTTCGGTTGCCGAGGAACTGACACTAACAGAAGCGATATTATCATCAGATATAGAAACCTGTTTATCACGCCAAGCTCCAAGCACAGGATCTGCCAAACTATGGGCCAAGTCTTTCATTGAAGACAAAATACCTTTAATTTCATTAAGTGCTTTTACCTGCCTATCTATCTGACTTTTCTGATTATTTAAAAGGTCAATAGGTTTTCTTGCCGGTGCAAGCAAAGCATTAATGTATTTATCAACCATTTCACGGGTTGCCAGTGGATTAAAACCTCCTACACCGGAAATCATGTTCACACCTCCTTATCCAGGAGGAAGAACCCTATCTTCTCCAAGAGCTCTTTATATAATCTCAACAATTTTTCTGGCGGAATTTCTTTGATAACCTTTTTTGTGCGTTTATCTTCAAAGACAATCTGCATTCCCAGTATAAGATCAGGAATGTCTTTGTAGTGTTTTATCTTCACATCAACAGATGCATCAAGTGTCTCCAAGATCTTCCTAATACGATTAACCATGTTTTCTACGTCTTCTTTTGTGAGGGGCTTTGTTTGATTGGCATCAAGATAAGCGTTGTATCTACTTGCTTCTTTTACAAGACGATCACCAAGGGAGTACAGCTGCATAACCTCTCCAACCCCGCGAGATGGCGTCTCAAAATCTGCCCGTTCTATTCCACTAATTCCCTCTATAAACTCTCTTCCTGCCATAACTCATCACCCCTCCGATACCTCCTCGGTGCTTTCCTCAGAGGTTTTCTTGAAAAACGCCTCCTCCCAGGCATCCCTGAGAGGTTTAATCACATTAAGAGCCTCTTCTAAATTACCCTCATGTATCTGTCTTAATGCATATTCATACAGGGAGAGCAAATTGGTTGCCAGTGTGCCACCTCTCTCAAAATCAAGCGAATCTATGAGCTCCCTAATACCCGCACGGGCTTTAACGGTATCACCTTTTTTCAAAGATGCAATAATAAGGTCGTATATCATTAGCACCAGCTTTACAGGTGATGCATTCTTTACTTCCTCTTCAATGTATCTCTTTCTAACCCTCTGATATGCTCCATATGGCATAATCATCCCTCCTTTTCTACTCTTCATTTATATAATCGGAGGGATCATATATTTCTTAACTGCCCCAGCTTAATCTTGAGAAACATTTCATCAACAAATGCGGGATCGGCATCTTTGTAGTAATTTTCATAGAATCTAAGCCACTTCTTTGCTTCAGCATGTCTCCCCTGCTGCACCAAACAGAAAATATACATTTTCATAAGATTGGGCGATACTCTTCCTGCCTGCCAAGAAAGTCTTCCCTTAGCGTGGCCATCAATATCAAAGTCTTCTGGCATATCATCTGTCTTCAGAACAAACTGCCTACTGGTTTTCACGGCATCATAAAAGACATCTTTCATATGCTCGGCAAATGTATCTGGATCCTCCGAGTACTTAGCATGAATAATCGTTTCCAATATACGACAGGCCCTATCCCAATCTTTGATATTACCGGCAAAATTGGCATAGGTGCTGATAGTAGCCTCATTAAATGGATTAAGCTCCATAGATTGCTCAAAATAATATAGTGCTTTTTCAAGACACTCTTTGCACCCTAACCTGTATAGAGTGCCATATGCATATCCCAAATATGCTAAAAACGAATCGGGATAGTTGGTAATCCGTATGTGGTCCTCGTATTCAGTTATACTTGTGGCCAATTTTGCAGCTAAAGCTGGTGAGGAACCCTTGGCATCTAAAACCTGTATATACTTCACAACAACTTCAGAACGCCAAACAATGTTATGGTCTGGAAATGGGCATATAGCAAGTGACCTATCTGCCTCCTCTCTTGCCATATCAAGACCTCTTGGAATAATAGCCCTTGCCAGTCCCTTATACATATCTGCCACATATCTAAACAATGTCAACAAAACAATCAACAGCAAAATGGCATCTACAACATTAACAGCCCATAATGGCATGTTATATACACTTGTGTGTGTAGTCCATACCACACCCCATAGATATCCCATAGATATAACAAAGGTAATATCCCAAAACAGGAAAAGGAGAACACTCATGATAACCAAAGCAATGAGAGCCACAGCAGGATACGACATGAAATTCTGTCCTACAGGATACATAAGATATGCAAGCAGAGCCAACCAGATAATACCACCTTCTATAAGAATATCCACATACATATTATGACTACGATCATAGCCCTTTGTATGCTCCGCATAGTAGGTTTCAATAGCCCTATGTTCTATGAGATACCTTCTTACATACTCAAAACCGAATCCCCACAATGGAGATTTTAGCCATGTTCTTAAACCAGACAACGCCAAATACCATCGTGTTGTGGCAGTTGAAATGGCAAAAAATTTAATTTGGGGATGCACATCTATCTTCTTTAAACGACGAGCATATAACAGCGGGAAAATACTTCCTCTAATCCTTCTTGATATAGTCCCTTTACCATTTAATATTATCCATCCTACAATAACTAAAAAGCCATAATATATCAATATCCAATACCACGCAAAGTGAAAATCCAAAAACAGAAACACAGGAAGTAAAAGAGCATATACCAACACGCCAATAATAACGGAACGCTTAGTATTATATAAAATAGATAACACCAAGACAGTTGCTACCGACCATATAACCCACAATGGTACATTTAGATTATAAAGGGCCCATACTGCAAGTAAACTGGCCATAAACAAGTTGAGATTAAAAGTTAAAGGATTGCCTATCGTGCCAAGATATGTTCCTGGATGAAATTTTAAATTCTCTAACTTCAACTGAAAGCCTTTGCCAGAAACCTGCAACAAGTATATGAGAAAGTGTAAAAGTGCATAGAACAGCACTATATACATAAAATCTTTCTGGGATATTAGTTTATATGACAAGAGCCAATAAATCCATAAACCAAACAAAATCGCATACAGATATGTGGTCGCCCCCAAAACACGCTCTTCTGTTCCCATATATGAAAGCCATGACCTGATACCCCTAAAGGCAAGCATAACAATAACAACAACCCCAATAACAACCGCCCATGGTACAAGTACACTCTCTACTCTATTTCCCCAAAGATATGCCGTCATCCCTACGTATAAAGAAAATATATACAGGGT
>JAMORD010000029.1 GCA_027063755.1 bacterium
AGACATAATCTGAAGTTGCATTAAGAGGAGTCTGGCTCAGATCTGGCTGAATAAGCTTATTCCATTCATCGGACTGAGAGTCTACCAATCCCACAACTTTCACAAGCGCCTGTTGAGGAAGCCACTGGTTATCCTTCTTCCCAAATTTCACCAAAACCATCCAGTTCCACTTACCCGACTCCAACTTTAACTTCTCATCAGAAACCGCCTTCCAATTCTTTACCTTCAACGCCTCAATCCACTCTCTGTACAGTGTGCTCATAGCAAACACCTCCTATAGAAGATTTTATTTAAACTTATATTTCGCTATTTTTGTCATCAAGACAATTCGCAATATCCCTAAATGAAGGATATTTGTATATTAATTTTATCCCCTACTCCTCGCACGGAAACTTGTATTCTTCTTGTTCTGAATACTCATCTTCTAACACTCCCACCCTCAAAAGAAGCAAATCATCAATAAGCACACTATTATCTTTTCTAACCACCCATATTTCCCAAGGCATAACAATATTATTCAAAAACACAAATGGCTTCAGTGGAACAGTATGCAACGGGTATATAGGAGAAACATGGACAAATTTGGGAACAAACCAACCTTGAAAATCGCTACACCATTCCATCATTTTAACTCCACACGAATTAGTTAAACAATTACAGAAATCACATAACCAGTTATTCCCAAATACATCAAACGGGAAGCACTTACTAATATACAATTTCTCATCTTGTAGATCGTATATAGCAATACCTGAACATGGATTTTCTTTTATATTTATTTTAAACCACTCCACTATCTCTTCCCTCTTCTCGTTAAAACACTTTACCCACCTCTTGTACAAATTCCACTTTCTCTTCTGCTCCTCACTCAGTCTCTTACCGGCAGCAGCTAAACTTCTCATACTCCATCCTCCCATATCCCACACGGGTCTTAGCTCCTATACCAAAGGTCTTTAGCCCCCATTTCATCACATCTCTTAGAAGGGCATCAAGAGAATACCTCTTTCCTACTGATTCAGATACACAAACATCCCCCTTCAAGAAATCTCTGATTTCAGCCATAAGTTTCTCCAATCCATCAGGATAAGAAAGAACTTCAAATGCAAAGTGCCAGCGAGTTCCTTTACGGACGGTAATGAAGTAAACAGGATTAGGGCTATACACATCAAGAGGAGGTTTCCTTTCCCTATAATATGGCATGAAATGATTATTGATAATATCCACATCTAAAAGCCTATAGTCTTTCTGCTCCATATATGGCACAGCATCCCAGAATATTACATTGCCCCGTGTGGCATTATTTTCTCCCCCCTTGCCAAATATGAAGTTCATAAGCATCTGGAAATCATTCTCTTCGTTTTCTGAAGTACAACTTTCCAATCTCCCCATCATCTTTCCCAACATACAAAAGTAGAATCTCATCACTCCCTTTACCGATGATGCTGGTATATATGGCACACCATAGGGACGGGAGAGAATAACAAATGGATTATCAGATGGAAGCTTATAGGCATGGTATATGGTAAGGCGAGATGTTTGGCAGAAAATCAGTGCTTTAGGTCTTATACATTTTATGATCTCCTTCCTTCTATTCCACAATAGCATAAGAGGTTTTCTAAAATCTATTTCTGCGATCTCATTTACACTCTTCTTTAACGACTTCCAGTCCTGTTGCAAGCGTTCTATATTAAAAACATCTTCAAAGCTATACCCATACCATGCCCTAAACCACGGAGATAGTTTCTTCACTTCTTCATCGTTAAGGTATATATCAAAGAGCCTGTTAAGCTTCACTGCTTCCACTCCCTTTAGGAGGCTCAGCTATAGCATCTAGTAACCTGGATAAATGTGTAAGAAATGTCTGAATCTGCTGCATTACAATGAGACCTATCTCAACATCTACTAATTTCTTAAGTATAGAGGCATCATCACCCAACAGCCTTC
>JAMORD010000030.1 GCA_027063755.1 bacterium
GGTCTTAACATTATCCTCAAGGGTCTTAGCACCTTTCAGTAGATCATCTGCCAATTTATCTTGTTTCTGGCTACCCTGTGTAACCCTCTGGGAAACGGCATCTACTGTCTCTGCCAACTTAAGAAGATTATCAGTAGAACGACTAACCTCCTCAGTAGAGGCTGTTAGCTCTTCTGAGACTGCAGCAAGGTCCTCTGCCATAGAAGACAGTTTCTCAACATCGGTGGCCGTATCTTGTAAGCTATGGGCTACCTCTTCTCCACTGCGTGTTGCCTCACCAAGGGCTTCAGTTGTAGATTTCACATCCCCAGCCAGTCTGCTGGCAAACTCAGAAAGTCCAGACATAATCTCCTCAATGCGGCCAACAGATTCTGTAGACATCTCTTCCAGCTTTCTTATTTCTTCTGACACAACGGCAAACCCTTTACCGGCCTCTCCGGCACGGGCTGCCTCAATAGCGGCATTGAGGGCAAGGAGATTGGTCTTCTTGGCAATATTTCTGATCTCTTCTATGATAGAACCAACCTCAGATGACACTTTGGAAAACTCTTCAGTTAATGCATTAACCTTTTGCATCTGCTGGTTAAGATTGCTGAAGGTTGCGATAACAGACTGCAAATTCTGGATATTCTCCTTCGTCCTATCTTGCATTGATATAGAAAAGTTACTAAGGGCTCCAGCACTGTCGGCGAGAGATTGGGAAGCTTTACGAATGCCATCTATGTTATCAGAAATCATCGCCGTTGCCCCCGTCAGCGTATCCACCTCTTTGCTAAGATTATTGGAGACATTGGACATATCCTCTGCAAGATTAGACACATCTGTACTCACTCCCATAACCGTAGTCATAACACTATCAATAGCCATAGCTGTCTGTTCAACGCCACGAAGCACCTCTTCTTAGACTGTAAGGCCTCCTGCGTAGCTTCATGGGCTTTTCTGTATACATTTGAAAAGTCTATAAGCAAGGCTATGGCAGAAACAACAACGGCCAAGAGCATGCCTATAGCTACAGGATTCAAAATAAGATGAATAACGCCAAGTGCACCTAAGATACCAAAGATATAAGAAAGGCCCATAAAGGCCAAACCGCCAAGAATAAATCTCTCTGCAACCCCTTCAGCCAACATAATGTAATAACCTGAGGTGTAAAAGTATAACAACAGCATGAAAATATCCATTATTTTTATAAAAGTTTGAAAACCAGCATAATTGGGAATAAGAAAACTCAGCACCACCAAGCCATAAAAAACATATAGTAGTTTCTCAAACCAAGGCTTCAAATCTCCTCTTATAAACATCAACATTGCTTGCAAAAACATAGTAGCACCAACAACCATGGCAACATCGCGGATCTTTTTCATTGTAAAGTAGTCAATAGGTAAATAAAACACACTTTCTCTCAGTGTTGTGACATATACAATAATAAACGCCAAACCAAACAACAGATAGCTCTTTCTCTCTCTACCAGTAAGAAAATACAGCATGATAAAAAGCAATCCAACCATTACCATAACGGCACCATCAGCTATAAATATACCCTGATGCCAGAAATTATTGACATATTTATACTCATATGCATTCCAGCTATCATCGGTGATAAATGCAGGCTGGGTTGTAAAACCATAGCCATATTTATAAGAAAGGTCTATCTCTATCCTGTGTGTGCCGGGAATAAGCTTCATAGGGAAAATCTCAGTGACAGGGGCCGAGTTGACATACGCCGCTTTGCTCTTCTCTATCTGCCCTACAAGATTATCATCAACAACAACTCTATATCCTCCACCGGCTACAAAGTTGGGTATAACAAGATAATATACATCTGCCTTATCTACACTAATTGTCGTCCACAGAGATACCTTTGTAAAATCAGACCTGTAATCCTCAACAAAGCCAGAAACTTCCTTAGCCCCTGTAGCATGCCACTTGTCAATGACAGTAGTAGGCTGATACCTATCCATAGACAGTGTGGCCACAAAGCCAAAGTATGCACCCACTATAATCAGAAACAACACAAGAAATATCAGGACATTCTTTACAACCCTCATGATAAGCACTTCATCAAATATTATGTTGAGACTGCTATTGAAATCAATCTATCTATACCGATACTACCATCAGTCTTATACTTTTCCACATCTTTCAGACACGGATAATCTTATAGAAAAAAGGCAGGCTAAGACATCGCATCTCTGATGCGGGGTAGTTCACATTTGCAAGGGGTTATAATAAATATGCATACACAATCATTACCGTTATCAAAGAGGGAACGCATGGCAAAGCACGGAATAAAAAGAACGCTAATCAACACAACAGCAATGTTCCTTGTTATTGGTCTCCTTGTTGCTGCTATTCACTATACACGAACATCGGCAGATATGATGGAAATACTACAAAAACGTATCGCATACACCGAAGAGATTTCATTAAGCATGCAGAAATTGTACACCTCTATGGACAACAAGTGGAAAAAAGAGCGTATTAACTTTACCAAATTACAGACCATTATCATAGCAGACTCTATCCAGCTGGCATATCAAACTACAGGCAGCGTGGGATTTGCCAGAGATATAGCCAATACTTTAGTAATAATGACATATAACTTTTCACCCAACACATACTCGTATGTGCTTGATACACAAAGTGGACTGGCAGTATCACATCCCACAGACACATCAGCTGGTCCTCCACACTACATCGCAGAAAAAATCATTTCTGCATGTCCCGAAGGACTGACATCGTATAAATGGTATAAACCGGGTATAAGCTCGCAAACCGAGAAATTTGCCTACATAAAGTGTATACCATCACTTCACTGGGCCGTAGGCACATCATTATATCTTGACGACATTGAAAATTCACTCAATACTGTAAAACAATACATTGCGGAAACTATAGACACTTTGGCCAAGCCCCTTGAAAGTTATATTGACTTTCATATCTATCATAAACTGCCCCCTGATATTGCCGACATACCTCCTACAGGTAAAGTTGTGAGAACAAATGGGACATACATAGGCATCGTACACAGCAGTATTACAGGACTTTACTATGTATACAGTATCACCAACACAACTATCGTTAAAAGAACATTGTGGTCTTCATTACCATTCCTACTCATTATGCTATTTTTACTTCTTGTTGTCTACTTCAACATCAAGACCACCATGGAAAAGGAAAAACTCCTTGAAGACATATGGAATGAACTATCAGGTATAGAACAAACAAGTACTGTTAGCAAAGAAAGGCTACTGGCCATGATCAAAAAACGTATAGAAGAGATAGAATCCGCACTGACTATCAAAGAATTTGTTGGAGAACTGTCTTCTCTCATCGCAGCAGCCGGAACACTGACAGAAGCACTAGAATATATGTACAATTACCTGATTACCCCATTCAAACTAAAAGGGCTTTATCTATATATGGAAAAGCAGGGGAAAAATGTCCTTGTCACCCATATAGGCCAAAACACGGGTATCTCCACAACAATACCATTTCAAGTGAAAGACAAGTCTTACAAACTCACTGTTTACACTGAAGAACCTTTATCTTCCTTAGAGATAGAAATACTGGGCGAAATCTTAAAAACATTTTACTCCAAATTAGAAGACATAGATGAATCACTCACCGATCCACTTACTGGAGCGTATACCCGCCGTTATCTTGAGGATTATGGTAACGAACTTATATCAGAAGAGAAACCTTGTGCTGTGCTCATGCTTGACCTTGATCACTTTAAAGAGGTCAACGATACACTGGGCCACGATGAAGGTGACAGGGTGCTAAAAGAGGTTGTTTCCCGTATAGAGAGCACCATTAGGCCTTCAGATATCGTTATTAGAATGGGCGGAGACGAGTTTGTCATTATTATGAAAGACATCAGTTATAATGCTATGTGTCATGCTGCTGAGCGTATCAGGGAACATATCAAAGAGCCACCTATTGTAAAAGACATACCTGTTAGTGCATCTATAGGAGCTGTATATAAAGGGGCCGGTCAAGAAATAGATATAGATACGCTTATCAAGACGGCAGATAATGCCATGTACAAGGCCAAAGAAAAGAGGGACAATGTCGTATGCGTGCAGGTAAGTTAGCAGGTGGACTTATATTGGCAACTGGGTCATTAACTATCACTATATACCTATTTGTAGCGAAAGGCATCATGACAGGTATGTTGGTAATCATTGCATCAGTCCTTGCCCTACTTGGAGGTATCGTTATTGGCAAATCACTGACCACAAACAAGATAGCCTCCCTGCTTCAGGAAGAACTACCAGAAGTAAACGAAGACGGCATAGCCCATATCATAGAGAGATTCAAGAGGGGAATAGACAGTGCTAAGCCGCTGGCTGACCTTGCCATGCACCTTGAAGAGGTGGTAGATAGGGAAACGGCAGCAAGGGTGGGAGCGGCATATCTACTGGCAACACTACCTATATTTGAAATATCCCTTGAGGTTATCAGTCCCCGTGGAGACAAAGAGGTTATATCTACAGTGTGGGGAGACCGGGAAAAACCCCAAAACAGCAGACGCATAGTGATCCAGAAGAAAGACAGCGAAGGCAATATACTCATTCTTAGCATCACAACCGATGAAGAACATGCTAGGGAGACAACTGAGATAGGAATGAAGGTATTAGAGATGATTATCAGACGCTGGAACAACCTCATTAAGATGTATACAGACCCCCTGACAGGGGCAAGAAACAGGGGATACCTACCTGTGCTTATGCGGAGGCTGAGAGGACACAAAGAGAGTATTGCCGTGTTTATGATAGACCTTGACCACTTCAAAGAGGTTAATGATACATTGGGACATGATGAGGGGGACAAAGTACTTGTAGAAGTTGTCAGACGTATAAAAAAGGTGCTTCGCAGTGGAGATGAAATTATCAGATACGGTGGCGATGAGTTTGTTATTGTCATCAAAGATGTAGGACTTCGCACCACATATACTATTGCCGACCGTATAAAAACATCTATCGCCAATCCACCTATTGTAGAAACTATACCGGTTACGGCATCTATAGGTGTAGCCTACAAGATGAAAAATATACCATTTGATCCGGAAAAAGCCCTAAAAACAGCAGATGAGGCATTATATAAATCAAAAGAGAGAAGAAACACATACTATGTATTTGAGGCATCTTAAGTGATAAGATGCATATGAGGTGATAGCATGGCAGAGCATATAGAGATACCTGAAACACATACACGGGCACTGGCAACATACACGGTTTTCTTACTTGACCTTGAGGATGTGGCCACTATACCGGCATCACACTTTTTACAGGAAAGCGCAGAAAGCTATGAGGGATTACTGCCTCAGATAGCAGAATCCGACAGCCTCATGTTTGATACCATTATCGGTATCATCACAGCCCATGTCATCAGTGCACTACTGCCACCGGTTTTCGCACCGGCCTTTGAAAATGACAATCCCCTTATACAGGTTAAGGGCACCATTAGGCTGATGCAGGGCGAAGAGGTTATGTCCTGGCTGAAAAGCTCACTGGAAAACACCGTTATATCGCTTGTCATAGAAAACCCCGACCTTATAGATGCATTTGCCGAAGAGATATCGGAAATGACCAGCCAATTTACCGAAACCAATGATATAGCATCTTTACAAGAGATTAGTCCAGATACATTCGTGGAAATCTATAAACTCAGTACAGAAGCCGGAAAGAAACTACTAAAAGAGATTCCACTTATCATTACCCAGGCAAATCCTTTCACTACCATGATGCTTGAGTTGTATTCCTCTGTGGCCGTTGGTGTACAGACAAGTCTTGTGCTGTCGCTAAAAACCGATGGCTGGGATGAAGAAAAGGAGCTAACCGTCAGTAAATTCACCACCTATATGATCGCATATCGCTTATCTAAATTATTTGCTCCACATATCTATCATCCGCATGATATGGCTACAAGTGCCCTCAACAAACTTGTCAAGGGTAATATCATTAGAAACTATGCTGAGCTATTGAGAAAGAGCGTTGAGATCATGGAAGATATGAATATGTCTGGTATCTCATGGGAAGAGATGAGAAAAGATCCCAGCATATTTCCCGAAGTACTACGGCAGGCCCGAGATAGCGTTTAGCTTGTATATACTTTATACTTTACCAGTGGTCTAAATACACCATAGACATAGTAAATTTTGTATACATTCCACAGAGCTATAAGAAGAGAGCCCCATATCCAGCCTTTTGCCATGGTAGATGTTAGGATAATAGCAAAAGACACGGCATAGAATATAAGGCCAAGAATCCTAGCCCACTTCTCCACTGTTGCAAGGAAGACAAATCTCTTCACATTCTGCTCTGACTCCAGAGACTTAATAACCTGCCACGCATCTTGGGGATACAAAAGACCATTTTTAGCATACTTGCTAAGTGCTTCCCACCATGTCTTTTCGCAGTCTTTAAGACGATCACTTCCCCTATCATAAAGCTTGTAATGGTCTGATGACACAGATATGAATCCCAGCACCTCAAACCACAAAAAAGCCCTTGTTGCCGTGCAGTCTTTTCTCCTGAGCTTCATCACGGCTAAAACCTCTGCCGTGATAAAGAAAATCATAGACAGCAGAAAAGAGAAAAATGCCACAGCGGCCAAAGTATCTGCATTCATATGTCTATACCTCCTTTATACGTCTCAGTTTTTCGTTTAGGCTCTCAAGACGACTAATCATATTTCTACTATGCCTAAGAACCTTCTCACTCTCTCCAAGGATATCATCTATATCCTTTTTTATATGGGAAACTTTTTGCAGTGTCTCCTTGTGCTTTTGCGAAGCATCTGCCAAAGATTTCATCATGTATGCAGAGCGAATAAATGCATAAAGCGATGTAGGACCTACCATATATACACCCTTGGAAAACGCATAGTCTACCAACGCAGAATCTGAAACAATCTCATTTAGTATAGCATCTGATGGCACATACATTAGGGCAAACCCTGTATCAGAATAGGGCACATATTTAGAAACTTCATCTATACGCCTTTTCACCTCAGAGCTATCACCATATGTAAATTTACTATCTACAGGTACCTCAACGATACCAGACCCCATATTCAGTTTTAGAAGCACATCTACACGGTAAGGCCCCAATGATACCTGCGTTTCATACTCACCGGGCAACAGTATACGCTCAAGGAGAAACTGTAGGGCCATCTCACCACTGCGTCCTCTACTGCCCACAATACTCTCATATAGCCGGCCAATTTTAGGGGATATCTCCTGCAAAGAGCGAGATACCTGGGACACCATCTGAACACTATCAAACACATGCTTATCTACATGGTCAAGAACCCCAATCTTGCCATCAATCTTACCCAATGCCACATTACCTTGCTGTACCTGTCCAACGAGGCTATCCACCATATCTTGCAATCGCCTTATCTCTTCTCCCAACCGTTTCTTTTCAGATACATACCACAGTGTTAGCATAATGTTGTATAATAAAAAGACAACCAGTGAAACACCAAAAAACCATTCCATATACTCACCACCTACCTATTGACATATAATTGCAACTTTGGTAGAATATTATCACGAAATAAGGGAACATAGGAGAGGAACCACCTCCCTTCCCCCTCCCCTCCCTCCTATGAAATAAGGGCACCGAGGGACGGTGCCCCTTTGTGTTTTATATGCAGCTTTATGCACAAAACACTGCATTATGCAAGAATTTTTTCAATTTCTCGCCATCCATAGGACTTCTCTCTATCCATATGCAAATAAATGTACCCAGCAGTACAGATGCCCCTTCAAATGTCGCCTGTCCACCAAACATAAATATAAAGGCAATCAGCCGATCAATCAGCCTTTTGCGAAGGGTTTCTTCCTCTGCTATGGCACGGGCAAATATACGCCACAGCTGAGGAGAGTGTTCTTTTTCCCTCATAACCGAAGATATTAATATATCCAGTGCTTTTTCAGCATCAGAGGCACTCTCCTCAGCATCCGTAAGCATCATGCGAAATTTCTCCAAAGCACTATCTACAATATGTTGCCACAAACTCTCCTTTCTGTCAAAGTATTGGTAAAATGTGCCCTTGGTAAAACCGGCTATCTCCATAATCTCTTCAATCTTTATCTCGTCAAATTTCTTTTGCTCCATAAGTTTTAGGGCAGTTTCCGCTATACGATCGCGTATTGTCTCCCTATAGCTCTGTCTTCCACGCATGCTATCCACCTCTTTTATATAAATGATGAGTCTTCAATATAAATGGCCTTCCATGACCGGGATATATGAGTGTATCACCGGGCACAGCCTCCATAAATTTTCTTATAGACATACGCATTTTTGCACTGCTACCACCAGGCAGATCAGTTCTACCTATGCCATCGGCAAAGAGAAAATCCCCTACAATGGCAACATTCTCATCGGGAAAATACAAGGAGATACTACCCGGTGTGTGGCCCGGTGTGTGATAGACCATAAATGATATATCACCCAGCGTATGCATACCCTCACACATATATGAAGGTCGCACACTGACGGTGAGCGGGGCAAACAATCCCCGAAGGGAACCATTCAGCATGGGATCAGAAAGCATGGGAACATCGCCCCTATGAATATACACGGTATCTACAGGCATAAGAGGAACCCCAAGAATATGGTCCCAGTGGCCATGGGTCAGCACTACATATAGATGTCCCTTAAGCATACCCAGTGATGCCAGATCACTACATGCAGGGTCTATTACAATAGTGGTATTTTTATGGGTAATAACAATCGTGTTTGTCTGCAGTGGTCCACACGGGTGCACCTGTATCTTCACTATGACACCTCCACAAGGGTACTCCCTTTAATATCTATCTGTACACCATCAAGGTGCTTTAGGCTCCCCACCAGTTTGTCATACATCTCTTTGTCAACCTTTAGCGTCCACCTAACAACCTCTTCATAACGGGGAGACAGCTCTCTCACATCTATGCCCAGAGAGCGAAGAATACCATCTATCTTCACATCGTAGGTATGGGTAATCTCCACAATATATCCCTCACGGGCCTCTGCCACGCCTGCCTTTTCTATAACAAGCTTGGCTGTATGACCATAGGCATCAATAAGCCCCCTCTTACCTAACTTTATGCCACCAAAGTATCTAACAACACATATAACCCCATGGGTCACACCGGCCCCTTTAAGGGCTCTAAGGATAGGAGGTCCCGCAGTACCTGCAGGTTCTCCTGCATCGGAATAGCCCTCTACCGTGTGTATAACATATGCCCATGCCACATGTGTAGCATCGCTATACTTTTCCCGCACCTTGACAATAAAATCTTTGGCCTCATCTTCTGTCATAACAGGTGATGAGACACCTATAAATACTGACCGTTTAATGTGATATTCTACCTCAACCTGTCTTCTCAATACCTTCATGTTCATCACCATGGTATATTGTATAACATAAAAACAAACCGCCTATTTTACATAAATGGTTGTTAATGCCACACCGGTTTGACATAAACAGACATATTTTTTATAATAAGTGTATCGGAGGTGAAATAGGTGCGCAGGTGGCAGGAAATACTGGAAATAAACAACCCACACCTTATGGGCTCATCTATGAGGGAACTGGACCTGCCAGAGCACCCACTCCTACCTACATATTCTCTGAAACTCTACGGCAAGGGTAGACTACTGATTACCGGTTTTCCCGGTGTCGGCAAGACGGTTCTTGCCCGTCAGTTTATAGGACACCTTGCCAAACGAGGCTTGAAAAATGCCTACTATATAGACATGAAAGATGTTGGGGACAAGGAGGCCTTTGTAGAGTGGCTGGAAAAGACTATTATGCCCGATATTGTTGTCCTTGACCACCTGCCATATCCTATTCCCACCCGCATAAAGGCACTGCAGATTGTAGACAGGGCTGGAGAAGACATGCCACCGCTGACATTCCTGTGGTATCTACGCATGAGGGGTGAAGATGAGCTGGCCGATGAAATACTGTCTCTAAAAACCATAGAAGACTTTGCCGTGCATATGCAGTGGAACGCCGTCATGCTCCACCACCTATTTAATCTATACCTCAGAGGTGGTGGACTACCGGGCCATGTCAAAGACAAAGAGATAAACATAGAAGGAGATCTATATAGACTAGAAAGCCATCTGCGTGGGGCCAAACGCACAGTAGTTTCATGGCTGGGCAAACATGCCCCCAGCGAGGTCACATTTCTACAGATAGCAGAGATGACAGGTCTGACAAGGCAGACAGTGGCTAAAGTCATCACAGAACTGGATAGCATGCATATTGTCAACATCATTAACAACAATAACTCCAAAGAGAAACGCAGAAAGAAACTCATACTCTTTACATCACCTATAGCCTATGGCTACAACCCCGTTGCCCGCGTGAGACTCCAGAAAGTGCACCTGCTATCCATGATTGCCTCACACCTTAGGGGAAATGTGTATACCATCAAAGAAAAGCGTGTTAAGATAGACCTGGTCACCAGCAAGTATTACATCTTCGTTATAGCCGGTGAAGAGGAACTGCCACCGGCACTGAGAAGGGCCAAAAAACTCACAGATAAACCTTCTATTATCGTGTCGCTCATGCCTACCACACCAAGAAAACCTTATCAAGGGGTTATTATCACACCGGCCTTTTACTACGACTTTATTGTGAAGAAACTGCCTACACTTGTTTAGCGTCCCTCACGGGGTAGCTCACCAAGTATATATGCCAAGAATATGGTGGCATAGCCCCCCTTGGGAAGCACAAAGTGGATATCAAATTTCAGCCTTCTAAAGACATCATCACCAGAATGGCCGGCATCTTTTAGCTTGGGAATCATGAAGACCTTTCTATACCTGAGGGGAAATGTCACTCCCCACACACGGGTCTTAAAGCGGGTTGGGTCTATACCCTCTTTTTCCAAGAAAAGCCTCATACCCTCGGGCATCTCTTCAGGCTTTAGATACGGGCTGGGATATGGATACTCATCAAATGGAAGATCCATAGGCTGTCTGGAAAAGTTTAAGGGCAGTCCCTTAACCTCTACGGCAAACACATTATCGGAGCGTCTGAGAATCTCATAGCTAACAGCTCCATTCCACACATATGACTGGTAGGCAAGTGCTGCAATGGCCTTCTGCTCTTTAGGCACTATACGTAGGGCATCTCTGTATGCCCCCTGCCTACGGCCCAGAAACTTAAAGACTTCCCGCTCCCAGCGATGGCGGGCCACCTTTACACATATATCCCACACAGGATGCTGACTTCTAAATATAGACTCACATGATGCCCTAACCTTGGGGGTCAGGAGCATAAGTAGGGCATCTTTATAACGTCTTTGAATCATAGCCTTGGCGGGAAAATCTCCACTAAAATATGAGCCAAACCTCTGGGGGCCAAAGTAGTTGGGCACTTTCAGCTCACCGGGCATCTCCAAATGCTCCATAACACGCTCCACATCGGCCGAAGACAGGTCTCTAATGGTAATGTAAAACTCATTACCTACGATATCATCTTTGGATACATGACGGGATACCTCACCAACAGGGGTAATCTTCCAGCCCCTACCTCCTACCTTGCGACCAACGACACCTTTAACAGTAATATACTGGTGGGTAATGGCCCTCTTATCTTTCATGCCACCAAATGATACAGCCCTATACCTCACCCCAAGGGCATCAGCCACCTCTTTTACAGCATCTATTGTTGTGCGGTTTTTCTTGGTAAGCAGATAAAGGCCATAGCCTTTACCTTTAGGCGGAAGATTCATCAGTTCCTTTACTTCAAAGTCTTCTGGTCTATACTTTATTACCGCCAAGGCCGTATCCCTCCAGAG
>JAMORD010000031.1 GCA_027063755.1 bacterium
TGATATGAACCGTATTCAGAAACAGATAGAGTTGCTTAAGCACATCAGGCGACATGTTGTGCCGAGATTTTTCAAGTGGTATGTAGATATGATTATGAGCGTATTTAGGAACCGCCTCTCTGACAATTTGGAGATGCTCAGCGGTCGCTATAGGCTGGAGAGCATGCAAGGTGATAGTGGTATAGAAGTTTACGACAAGTGGAATGGGGCTGTAAGACCGGCCACGATGCTATCTGGTGGCGAGAAGACCATGCTGGGTCTGTCGTTTGTCTTTGCACTAGCCGATGTTGTTGCCGGCTATGGTGGTCACAGGGTGTTTTTTATAGATGAGGGTTTTTCCTCCCTTGACAGTCAGCGTAAGCAAGAGCTGAAACCTGTTCTGGAAAATCTTGTGTCATCTTCAGGACACACGATATTTATCATCACCCATGACGAGAGTATTCTTGACAGTGCCCCACCGGAAAGCCCTGTTATTCGTATGGAAAAGGGCAAGATGAAAGATGGCATATCTACTGTTGGGTCCCAGCTGGGCACGTCGTATGTCGGTGGGGAAGAGTCAGACGAAGACGATATAGGCGTGTTTTTAGAGTAAGGAGGGATGTCTATGGATATTATAGAGGCATATGAGCAGGCCCCTAAATTGGGCTTTATTAGGGGACAGCAGTCTGCAGGTTCATACACGGCCGTTGTAGACAAGCGTGAGTATAAACCAGATATGATAGAGGAGAGTCCACCTCAGGTTGGTGAAGATGCCCTTGTCATGGTTGAAGACAGCAAGGGCAAAAAGATATTCATCATAGGTAAGGTTGTTTCTGTAGAGGCCGATAGCGATGTTAGGGTTGGTGTATATGTCCAGTCTGGCAATATGGTATATGCCCCCAGCACAGTTATAGCCCGCTTCGTACCCCAGTCATCATTTGTAGTCAGTGGCGATAAAGTTGAGGTGGTGACATTCAAAACCGTACTCAACACGGGAACGACTATAAAGCGTATGACACAGGAGTTTATAAACAGCTTTATAGAGATGTTTTCCGACAAGAAAGTCTTTACCCCCGGCACATTTCTCGGTAGCAATGTGCCGGTTCCCTTCTGGCTTCCCCACTTTGGCACAAACGATCAGAATGGTATAGGAGAGGCCTATCATGTGGGTATATTTGGCCGCACAGGTTCTGGTAAGTCTGCCCTTGCTAAGATACTCATGGCATACTATGCCGTTCACCGCACCATGTCGGCCATTGTGTTAGATCCCCAGGGTGAGTTTTACAGAGATTTTTCAGGAAACACAGGCAGTGGAACATATCCCCTTGATGTTAGCAGTTATTGGCAAAACACCGGTGGAGGGGTTATCTTGGCCCCTATATCTAAAATAGCATTTGATGACAGAGATGATATACGCTCTCTGCTACTGGCCGTTATTAGAAACATTACCCAGTTTATAGGTATTACCGCACCTGATAAGATAGAGCGCCTTGTCTCTGCTGTAGGGCCTATCTTTCATGCCTATGCCCTTTATATACAGGGTAAGGACAACCTCGTTTCCCCGTCGGTGGCCTCCGAGTTTGTTGAGATCGGTATGGGGAATATCGGTGAAACATTGAAAGATATCGTGATAAATGGTGAAAAGTCTAAGGTGCTTGAGGCTATGGCCAACATAGTGCTTGACCGTATAGAGGCCCGTATGGATGATATATACGACAATGAAAAGTCCCGTGAGGAGAAGCGTAATAATATAGAGAAACTCAAGCAGGACTCAGAGCGTTTTAAAGAGTTTCAGAAGAAGCTTCTTGATATTCTCATGCTCATACATGGTGACCATACCATTGATGAGCTTATTGATAAGACCATTGGTGGGCATAAACTCTTGGTGCTATCTATGTCTCCCGATGGCGATATGGGAGAGTATCTTCAGTATTTTCTTATAGACACATTC
>JAMORD010000032.1 GCA_027063755.1 bacterium
TACGCTACCTTCACTGCCAACCATATATACAGTGTGGCCGTCAGTTAGTCTTAGTGTGTAGATACCATCTTGCTCTGTTGGGTCTTTCTCAACCACACCATTGCTTTTTAGAGATATATATGCATCCCAGGGGGAGTCTTCATTGACAGATATGACAAAGAGTTTGGCCCCGCGGGGTAATGGTGAGCCCACGGTAAACATTGATGTCTTGTCATAAAACAGGTGCAGTACCCACTGCACAGAGCTGTCTGAAAACACCATAGATGCCACATCGTTAAATGTTATGGGGGCAGAACCTTCAACGGTCATAGTACTGCCTTCTATGGTGATATTGATATCCTCCTGTGTCACCTCTGTAGGTGGTATATTGTCTTTCATGTGAACGACAAGGTGGAAGAATATGCCACTACCCGATTTGTTGACATTGAGCGTATATGTATCAGATGCTTGAAGATTTGTCATGACATATTCAGGTAATGTAGCCGTCTTAGATAAGTTAGATATAAAGGATATAACTCCAGACTTTATAACATCTTTGTTATCTGTTGTGGATGTCGTCTGCTGTCCGGTATTTCCGCATGAAATAAGAGAAAATAACATAATAGTAATTAGCAAGGCTATTACAAACTTTTTCACAATACCTCCTCCTTTGAAATAGGACGTTTCCATATATTAATATTACACCAAAAGGTGATACTATAAAGTTATGGTGAGTATGTATGAGAATTGAAAAATTTTTAAAAGAAAGACTGCCAGGTTTTCATGTGGCGAAGATATCATATCCGGATATTAGGGCCGAAGATGTTTTGCCTTATCTTGAGGAACATTATTCCCAAGATGTTATGTATTTACCCGATTATATAGATAATAAGGTTTCTGTAGGTGCTATTGCCAGTGTATTGGTGAAGCATTTAGACGAACCATTTTTTATTAAAATGGGGGGCATTATGGGCACGATATTTCAATCGCTTGTGCCCGATGTGGAGATACCTGGAGACTACGATGTATACCCAGATATAGATGAACATGTTGTGTTCTATGCCCTAAAAGAAGCGATGAACTATATCGCTAGTGTGTATGAAAAAGATAGGTTTATATGGGTGTTTGGTCGGATAGATTTTTCTCATAAATACAGATATGTGCGATTTTTGGAGTTTTTAAACAGCTTAGATAAGGAAGAGACGCATATTAGTCATAAGTGTATTGCCGTTGGTTATCCTTCAAATGCACTGAATGTCTTGACGCTTGAGGCAGATATAAAGCCTATGTATATATTTGATAATCTTCTATCCCTGCCTCTAAAGAAAGAACATAAAACACTTATTGGTGTACTTGCACTGGTTTCAGAATATGCCAGCGGTCATTTTACCATATCATTTGTGGCAAGGTTGATAGAGCAATATCCGTGGACAGAAAGTGTGTTTTCAGATTTGTTGAGATGGGGCATTGTAGAGCAGTATAACTATTATCTCTACAGTTTTACCAATATGCGTTTTTTCCATTATGCACTCAACCATTTCTCTGGAGAGAAAGAACAGAAAATGGTTCTTTCTCTTATGAGACGAGATTTAAGAGGTAACATATTGTATGCTGCTAGGTTGAATAGAAGAAAAGGAAATGTGCATGAGGCTTTAGTGTCTATTACACTATATGCACGGTCTCTTGCCCGAGAAGGTCGGTATCGCAAGGCATATGAAGAAATTGTAAATTATTACAAGGCTTATAAAGAGTATCTATCTGTTCCCCAGATGCACTTCTATCTAAAATTGGCTTCTTCGGTTGTACAGCCTGACGAAGAATTAACCTCGTTTATTATTAGCAGGTTAATACAAAACCGGTTATGGAAGGTTTCTACACTTCCCTATATGGCGAGGCTTATGCCGGCTATTCCTGAAAATACGGCATTTTGGAATGACATAAT